>CAZOOH010000054.1:0-10489 GCA_964581375.1 uncultured Muribaculaceae bacterium | reverse complement strand
TAACTTTCATTTTATTTAATTTTTATTTGTATCTGAAAGAAATTCTTCCTTTTGTTAAATCATAAGGTGACATCTCAACCCTAACTTTATCGCCCGGTAAAATTTTAATATAGTGCATTCGCATTTTACCGGAAATGTGTGCTATAATAACGTGTCCATTATCTAATTCCACACGGAACATCGCATTCGAAAGGGCTTCTATAATTGTTCCCTCTTTTTCAATTGCTGTTTGTTTAGGCATATATCCCTTAAAATTTATTTTTTTATTTGTTCTATATATTCAAAAGTTGATAGTTGTTCTGCTTTCTCTTTCCTGACGACAACCATCAGTTCAAAATGAGCAGAGTTCCTTTTATCGGCAGTACTGAGGCTCCATCCGTCATCTAAGAGATAAACCGACTTAGTTCCGGCATTAACCATAGGTTCTATGCAAATAACATAGCCCGATTCTAGTTTTTTTCCGGACCCTCTTCTTCCGTAGTTAGGAACTTCGGGTGATTCGTGAAGTCTTTTTCCTATGCCGTGCCCTACCATCTCTCTGACAACAGAAAATCCCGATTTTTCTACGTGTTCTTGGACAGCAAAGGAGATATCTCCAATTCTGTTTCCGGCAACCGCCTTTTCAATACCCTTATAGAGAGACTCCTTGGTAACTTTTAACAAAGTTAATGTTTCTTCGTCAACATTACCAACAGGAAATGTATATGCCGAATCTCCATAGAATCCTTTGTACTTAGTTCCGCAGTCTACCGATATGATATCGCCCTCTTTCAGTCTGTAGTCGGATGCAAATCCGTGTACAATAATTTCATTTACAGAAAGGCAGAGAGTAAAAGGGAAGCCTCCGTAACCGAGAAATCCGGGTTCTGCCCCATGATCTCTTATAAAAGTTTCAGCAATTTTGTCAAGTTCCTTGGTTGTTACACCCGGAACAACATTTTTACCTACTTCGGCAAGAGTTTTTGAAACTAAAAGAGCATTTTCCTTTAATTTCAATATATCTTCCTCGGTTTTAACACTTATCATCTTTTTAAAAGAACTATTTTGAGTCTTTTTTACATGCCCGAACGGCCTTTAAGACGTCCTGTCTTCATAAGACCGTCATAGTGACGCATTAGCAAATGACTCTCAATTTGCTGTAGTGTATCTAAAATTACCCCAACAAGAATTAACAGTGATGTACCTCCGAAGAAAGCAGCAAACTGATTACTAATTCCCAAAATTCTTGCAAATGCAGGCAATATTGCCACAATAGCTAAGAAAAATGAGCCAGGAAGGGTAATTCTTGACATAACGGCATCAAGATATTCGGCAGTTTTTTTACCCGGTTTGATTCCTGGGATAAATCCACCGTTTTTCTTCATGTCTTCTGCCATCATAGTTGGATTCACGGTAACTGCAGTATAAAAATACGTAAATGCAACAACCATCAAACCATAAATAATATTGTACCAGAAACCGCTCGGATTACCGATTGTAGCAGCAAGTCCGCGTGTACTTTCAAAACCTGAAAGAATAAGAGGGAACATCATGATAGCCTGAGCAAAGATAATTGGCATAACACCTGCCGCATTAATCTTTAAAGGGATATATTGACGAACACCGCCATATTGTTTGTTTCCGATAATTCGCTTTGCATATTGAACCGGAACTTTTCTAGTACCCTGCACCAATGCGATTGTTGCAACGAACACAAAGAATAGAACCAATAATTCAACTATCAGCATAAGGATTCCGCCACCAGCTGTTTGGTTGATTCTGGCTCCGATTTCAGTCATTAAAGCAAATGGAAGACGTGCCACAATACCAACCATGATGATTAGAGAAATACCATTACCCAAGCCGCGATCGGTAATTCTTTCGCCTAACCACATAATAAACATTGTACCACCAATCAGTACTATAGTTGAGAACATTGTAAATGAGAAACCATGAAGCAAGAACGCCTGAGCAGGAAGCTGTACGTGCATATTTGCAAGATAAGCAGGTGCTTGAAGCGCCAAAATCACGATTGTCAGATAACGTGTCCACTGATTCATTTTTCTTCTTCCGCTCTCGCCTTCTCTCTGCATTTTTTGGAAATATGGAATCATAATTCCCAAAAGCTGAATCACAATCGATGCGGAAATATAGGGCATCACGCCCAGTGCAAAAATTGAAGCATTACCGAAAGCTCCGCCTGAGAACATATCAAGTAGGCCGAGTAATCCTCCGGAAACCTGCTTCTGTAAATTGGCGAGTTGTGTGGGATCGATACCGGGAAGTACTACATAACTGCCAAGGCGATATACCAGCAATAAAAGAAATGTATAAACTATCCTTTTACGCAACTCTTCAATTTTGAAGATGTTTTTAATAGTTTCGATAAGTCTTTTCATCGTTATTGGATTTTAGTGGCTTTCCCTTGCTGTGCCTCTATCTGTTCAACGGCAGATTTAGAAAATGCGTGAGCAGATACTTCTAATTGTATAGTAAGAGAGCCATTTCCAAGGATTTTCACTTTATCGTTTTTTCCGGCAAGTCCGGCTTCAATCAAGTTGTCAATGGTAAAAACCTTAACTCCTGTTTTTTCACTTAATGACTGAAGTGTAGATAAATTTATTGCTTTATACTCAACTCTGTTGAAGTTATTAAAACCGAATTTCGGTAATCTTCTTTGAATTGGCATCTGACCTCCTTCGAAGCCTATCTTCCTAGAATAACCTGAACGAGATTGTGCACCTTTGTGACCTTTGGTAGATGTTCCGCCGTGGCCTGAACCTTCTCCGCGACCAATTCTTTTTTCTCTACCCAGAGAACCATTAGAGGGTGTTAGATTATGTAATTTCATTGTTAATTCTTTTTAGCTTAATTCTTCAACTTTAACAAGATGTAACACCTTGTTAATCATACCTTGAGTAACCGGGTTAACTTCAACTTCTACAGTTTGATTAAGTTTACGGATACCTAACGACTTAAGTGTGTCAATCTGCCTGATTGTAGCACCATTCTTACTTTTTGTTTGTGTAATTTTTACTTTTGCCATTATTGTATCTCCTTAACCTTTAAATACTTTATTCATAGGAATACCTCTTAAACCTGCAACAGTATAAGCATCTCTCATTTCGGTAAGAGCAGCTACAGTAGCTTTTACAAGATTGTGAGGATTAGATGAACCTTTTGATTTAGCCAAAACGTCGTGAATTCCTACTGATTCAAAAACTGCACGCATCGCACCACCGGCTTTAACTCCGGTACCGGCTGCCGCTGGTTTCATAAATACTCTGGCACCACCGAATTTAGCCTCTTGTTCGTGAGGGATGGTTTTCTTGTTCAAAGGAATCTTAACGAGATTCTTCTTTGCGTCCTCAATACCTTTTGAGATTGCAGTAGTAACCTCGTTTGCTTTACCTAAACCGTAACCTACAACACCCTTTTCGTCTCCAACAACAACGATTGCCGCAAAACTAAAGTGACGACCACCTTTGGTTACCTTGGTAACTCTTTGAACTGCAACTAATCTGTCTTTAAGTTCAAGATCTGTAGTTTTTACTTTCTTAATATTTGAATTTGCCATAGTCTTTTACTTAGAATTTAAGACCACCCTCTCTGGCGGCATCTGCTAAACTTTTAACTCTTCCGTGATATAAATAACCGCCTCTGTCAAAAGATACCTCAGTGATACCTTTTTCAACAGCTCTTTTTGCAGCTAATTTACCTACCATTTTTGCAACCTCGATTCCGGGTTTGCCTTTGCATGAATCAACAATCTCTTTGTCATTTGATGCTGCAGCTGCAAGAGTAACGCCTTCGAGGTCATTGATCAACTGAACATATATTTGCTTGTTGCTCCTGAATACAGCCAGTCTTGGTCTTTCTGCAGTACCGTTTACAACTTTGCGAATACGGTGCTGTATTCTTTTTCTTCTTTCTATTTTATTTAAAGCCATATATCTTCTTCTCCTTATTATTTAGCGCTGGCCGACTTACCGGCTTTGCGACGAAGTTGTTCACCAACAAACTTAATACCTTTTCCTTTATAAGGTTCAGGTTTACGCAATGAGCGAATCTTAGCGGCAACCATTCCCAATAACTGTTTATCGTAACTTGTTAAAGTCAGGACAGGATTGGCACCTTTTTTAGCAACCTCGGCTGTAGCTTTGATTTCGGCAGGCAACATCAAGTGAATGTCGTGCGAAAATCCTAAACTGAACTCAAGGATTTGACCTTTAGCTTCTACACGGTAACCAACACCCACTAATTCTTGTTTAATGGTGAAACCTTGAGAAACTCCGGTAATCATATTATTTAATAATGCGCGATATAGACCGTGCATTGAGCGGTGACGTGGTTGATCGGTAGGTCTGGCAACTGTTAAAACTCCACTCTCGACAGATACTTTGATATCCGGGTCCACTTTTTGAGAAAGTGTTCCGAGAGGGCCTTTAACCACAACCACATTATCGGAGCCTACTGTAACAGTAACTCCGCTTGGCAGGTTTACAGGTAATTTTCCTATTCTTGACATTTATCTTAATTTTTAAATTAATCAATTAATATACGTAGCAGATAACTTCGCCGCCTACATTCAAGGTAACAGCCTCTTTATCTGTAATCATCCCTTTAGAAGTTGATAGTATAGCAACACCTAATCCGTTAAGGACTCTAGGTAATTCATCAACTCCAACGTACCTTCTTAAACCCGGGCTACTTACGCGAATAATTTTCTTGATAGCCGCTTTTTTAGTTTCAGGATGATACTTTAAAGCAATTTTAATGGTACTTGATGGATTTCCCTCCACAAGTTTATAACTAAGAATATAACCCTTTTCATGTAAAATGCGGGTTAATTCCAATTTCATTTTAGATGCAGGTATCTCTACAACCTTGTGACCGGCAAGATACGCATTACGCACCCTTGTTAAAAAATCTGCGATTGGATCAGTCATTTTTGTTTTTTTTTACGAACCCGACGTCATAGACGCCCGATATCCAATTATTAAATATTATTTATTGGAACAATGTCCCTGTATTACTACCAACTGGCTTTGCGAACTCCTGGTATAAGACCTTTGCTCGCCATTTCGCGGAATTGGATACGGCTGATACCGAAAATACGCATAAACCCTTTTGGACGACCTGTCAATGAACAACGATTATGTTGGCGAACAGGGCTAGAGTTCTTAGGTAATTTATCCAAACCGGCATAATCACCTGCCTCTTTAAGAGCTTTGCGTTTTTCTGCATATTTGGCACTTAATTTTGCGCGTTTTACTTCGCGTGCCTTCATTGATTCTTTTGCCATTATCTATTTCTCTTTTGAAATTATTTCTTAATGTTTTTGAAAGGTAGTCCGAATTCACGAAGCAAAGCAAATGCCTCCTCGTCAGCGGCAGCAGATGTAACAAAGGTTATCTCCATACCGAGAAGCTTAGTGATTTTATCGATATCTATCTCAGGATAAATGATTTGTTCTTTTACTCCAAGAGTATAGTTTCCTTTTCCGTCGAATTTTTCGTTGATTCCTTTGAAATCTCTGATACGTGGAAGAGAGATTGCAATAAGTCTTTCCAAGAATTCGTACATTTTGGCAGAACGAAGAGTTACCTTAACTCCGATAGGCATACCTTTACGGAGTTTAAAGTTGGAAATATCTTTTCTTGAGTAAGTCATCATAGCCTTTTGACCGGTAATAGTAGTCAACTCTTGTTGAGCAACTTCGACAAGTTTCTTGTCGCCGGTAGCAGCACCTACACCTTGATTGATAGTAATCTTTACAAGTTTAGGAACTTGCATCACAGATGTATAGCCAAACTCTTTTGTTAATTTTGCAATAATTTCCTCTTTGTACTTCTTTTCCAAATTAGGAACATATCCATCAGGTTTTTTAACTCTGACAGCATTTTCGGCAGTAGCGGCATTTACTTGTTTTGCCGATTTAGCTGCTTTAGGAGCAGCAGTTTCTTTCTTTTGTGCCATTATTTAATTTCCTCCCCGGATTTTTTCGCGTAACGAACTAATTTTCCTTCTGCATTTTTGCGGCGTCCGATCTTTGTAGGACCTCCTTTTGAAGGGTCAACAACCTGCAGGTTTGATATATGAATACCGGCCTCTTGTTTAACAATACCTCCCTGAGGATGTTTCGCATTTGGCTTTGTATGTTTGCTTACCATGTTGATTGCTTCAACAATGGCGCGGTTTTTCTCTGTAAGGACTTCAAGAACTTTCCCGGTTTTACCGCGATCGTTACCTGCGTTTACAAATACTGTATCACCCTTTTTAATATGTAATTTCTTGTTCATAATCTTAATCTCCTTAATTATAAAACCTCAGGGGCTAATGATACAATTTTCATATAGTTGTCGCGAAGCTCTCTTGCTACCGGTCCAAATATACGGGTTCCGCGAACTTCACCCTGATTGTTCAACAACACACAGGCATTGTCATCAAAACGAATATAAGAGCCATCTGCACGACGAATCTCTTTTTTTGTACGAACGATAACTGCCTTAGATACCGATCCTTTTTTTGCATCTCCGCCAGGGATTGCACTTTTAACGGCAACAACAATTTTGTCGCCAACTCCGGCATAACGGCGGCGGGTACCCCCCAAAACTCTAATACAAAGAACCTCCTTTGCACCGCTGTTATCTGCCACTAATAATCGTGATTCTTGCTGTATCATGGCTATTTAACTTTTTCTACGATTTCTACTAATCTCCAGCGTTTTGTCTTGCTCAACGGACGAGTCTCCATTATACGAACAACATCTCCTTCGCTGCACTCATTTTTTTCGTCATGAGCTACGAATTTTGTGGTTTTGTTTACGAATTTACCGTAAATGGGATGTTTTACCTTTCTTTTTACTGCAACTACTACAGATTTCTCCATTTTGTTGCTGACCACAGTCCCTACTCTTTCTTTACGAAGATTTCTTTCCATGACTATTTGTCCTGCTTATTTTCCATCTGACTCAACAAAGTGAGCATACGGGCAATGTTTGTTTTTGATTTTTTAATCTGAGATAAATCATCTAAGGGAGAAATGGTATGATTCATCTTAGTGCGAGTAAGATTCGCTTTTTCTACATCTATACGCTCTTTGAGGTCTTTTAGCGACATTTCGCGTATCTCTTTGGTTTTCATAATACTCCTCTATTTAATTTATTCAGTATAATCTCTGCGTACTACAAATTTTGTAACCACCGGAAGTTTTTGTGCTCCAAGACGTAATGCCTCTTTTGCAACTTCCAAAGGAACACCTTCTGCTTCAATAAGCATTCTGCCCGGAGTGATAGGGGCAACGAAGCCCTCAGGAGCACCTTTACCTTTACCCATACGAACCTCTGCAGGTTTCTTAGTAAACGGTTTATCAGGGAAAACGCGTATCCAGATCTGACCTTCACGCTTCATATAACGAACTACGGCCTGACGGGCAGCCTCAATTTGCTGGCCAGTAAGCCAACATGATTCTGTTGTCTTAATCCCGAATGATCCGAAAGATAGTTGATTGCCTCTTTGTGCAAGCCCTTTCATTCGTCCCTTCTGCTGCCTTCTAAATTTGGTTTTTTTCGGTTGTAACATTGTTTTTTACGGTTTAACAGTAACAGTAAATGTGTTTTTTACATCATTTGGTCAAAAAAATATTGAGGATAACTCTATGTAATTCAACCAAATACGCTATTCCGTTACGGATTCAGCGGGATGCAAATATACCAAAAAATATTAATGTGCAAAACTTTTAATCAATTATTTAGACTTTTTTTGTTTTGAGAGAACACGTAAAAAATTACCTCCCCAAAAGAGTTTTATTTCTCTATCGGAATATCCTCTTTTTAATAATTCTACTGTAAGATTTTTCATTTTTGAGGCATCTTCCATACCCACGACTCCTCCACCGCCGTCAAAATCTGTTCCGATTCCTACATGTTCAATTCCTACAAGATTTTTGATATAATCAATATGATCGGCCATCTCCTTAACCGAAACACTCTCTTTTGGTTTGGCAGATAAATAAGAGCGAAGGGAAACCACTTGCACAACTCCTCCGTTTTTTGCAATACCTAAAATCTCCTCGTCTGTTAAATTTCTCGGGCTCTTATTTATAGAAAAAGCACCTGAATGGCTGGCAATAATAGGATATTGGGAAATTTTCAATACATCCAGAACCGTCTCCTTAGAAGCGTGAGAAACATCCACAATTATGCCATTTTCATTCATCTCCTTTATAACCTGCTCACCAAAAGCAGATAGCCCTTTGAACTCAACCAGAGAGTCAGTAGATGAATCACAAATATCATTGTTGGTACCGTGGCATATCGTCATTACTCTTACACCCATCGAGGCATACTTTGATATATTCTTAATATCTTTCCCTACAGCGTAACCGTTTTCAATACCAAGCACAACAGAACTCAATCCTTTTCTCTTGTTTCTGTACAACTCTTTTTTCGATTTAGCCAATGCAGCCTCTTTATGATTTGTAGTGAACTCTTTGAGCTTATCAATTTGTTCGGTAACGAATTGAACTGCCTTTTGAGAATATTCTTCGTCCCGTATACCTTGTTTAATATATATGGCAAAAACTGCGGCATCGAGACCGCCGGCTTTCATGAGTTCAAAATTAACCTGCCCTTTTGAGCCGGCAGGATATCTGCCGAAAGGATTATTGATTCTCATTGCAGCATCGTTGTGTGTATCAATTGTAAGGTACTTTTTGTGCAATTTTTCTGCTCTCTTTATATAATATGTATCGTCATGAGTTTGAGCAGATACATTCTGTAGAGATAACAGACTACACAACAGCAGTATCGCCGTTTTAAAAATTTTGAGGTTTTTCATATTTACTGTCAGGAATTTTTAACTGATTTTAAATTAACATCGGTGAACCATTTCATTTTCCATGCAAGAAAAATAATCAATGCCGACAATGTAAGCGCTGCCAACATTGCCCATAATCCAAGTCCGTTTACAAAGAGAACCGGAATAAAAGTTATTATCAATATTTCGACTGGAGCGATTGGCAAATACGCCAAAGCGTAATCATCCAATGCCTTACTCTCCATTTTTGGATCAACTATTCTTAAAAGAGCCATACCCATTGCCATTGTACCGGTCCACCAACCCCATGCGAAAATAGATCGCTCAAACCAATAGGTTTTAAGTAACCTTCTTCCCAAATAAAAGGTTATAAACCAAACCAATATAGTTCCAAAGAACATAAGGACTAAAAGTGGTAATGCGTACTTTAGAACTACACTAAGCTTTATTGAAGCAACTCCGAAGGCTACCAATAAATCGGTAAAAGTTCCGCTTAGTCTAGAAGTCTGTTTTGGGCAAATATAATCTGTAGCTCCTGTGCGACTTAAAATCGATTTTAAAAACAGACCTACAATAAACGAACAAGAAAAAACAGGCAACTCCAGTTTAGGTGCATAAAACTTCACCCCTTTACTAAGCATATAACCTCCGAAAGCAATTAAAAATATAAATGCTAAATGGAATGCCAATGAGTCGATTGAAATTGACGAAGTAGTTTCCATGCCTGAATTATCTCTCTTTTCGGCAGGAATAAGACCGGTTCTAAGTTCGTCGGGAAGTTGTGAAAAATCTTTAATAAATGAAGTCTCGCCTTTTCTGGCGGCTATTTTAACTAAGACCAAACCACCTACAATAGCAAGAACAATACCTGTTGTAGCTGTAGTCATGCCGAGACTAGTTGCATCTTCCCAGCCTACATTGCCAAAACCTGATCCTATAGCAGCAGCTGTTCCATGGCCACCGTAAAAACCGGTAGGAAGCATTACTCCAAAAGCAGGGTTAAGATTGGGCCATAATAATTTTAAAACTGTAAGACCAAACAATCCCGCAATTGACCATTGAAGCAACATCCCGAGTTGAGAGTATGCCCAAATTGAACCAACCCTTCCTTTAATATCCTGTATTGTGAATTTCGGAGAAGAGAGAGGTAATGAGGCAAAAACTAAAGCTATCAAAACGGCGGAATATGTTCCCAGTTGATTGGAGAATGGCAGAATTTTAAAACCGTTCGGTCCTAAAGCCAGCCCCAATAATCCGGCAATTAAACTTGGCGGAATGAAAAGAGTTTGAATAAATTTAACCTTAACTCTTAAGAATTTACCAATTAGAATCAGGCCGAAAATTAGACCTAAATCTGTAAAAAGTGTCCATGGACCGTAAGTATCTGAAAACATATTGCTTAAATTTTAGTTGACTCAAAGTTAACTTTTTTGGTTTAATTATTGTTGTAGTGACGGAAAAACTAACTTTGGGAAAAATTCTTAAATGCATTTCAATTATAAAATATTAACAGGAATTATTTTTGCCTTGGCTCTGTTGAATTTACCATCGAAGATAAATGCTCAGAACAAAGGATACGTGGTAGGGTACAAGATAGAAGGGAAAGACACTGTTTATCAAATTAATATCAGGGATTTGTACGTATTTAACAGGCCGGATAGATTTAAAAAAAGCAGAAGTTGGAGAGAATT
>CAZOOH010000053.1:0-10527 GCA_964581375.1 uncultured Muribaculaceae bacterium | reverse complement strand
CAGGTCCAATGTCGAAGGGAAAGATGTTATCAATTATCTTCTAAACCATGAAAAGAGATATCCGGTAATGTCGGGAGATTCGCTTATAATCTCAGAGTCGCGTTCCGTTAAATTGCTTATTGCGGTATTGCGTTATATCAATAACCCGAGGAATCTTATTAATCTCGAGATTCTGAAACGTAACGGAATTTTACCCGATTTGGCCGAACTTGGTCAATTGCAGCTTTTTGAACTCTGTGAGCAGATAATATACCGATACTTAAATTCAAACAGGCAGGAGTCAGTATTTCTATATTCAATGCTTGATTTGGTATCTGATTATATAAAGAGAGGCAGGGCCGATCTCTCCTCTTTTCTTGACTGGTGGGACGAATCAGGGGTCAAAAAGGCAATCTCTTCTCCCCCTGACCAGGACGCAATTGACGTTATGACAATCCATAAGTCAAAAGGGCTTGGAATTAAAGCTGTTATAGTGCCTTTCATTGAGTGGAAATTGTCGGTGGATAACTCCAAATTATTGTGGGTGAGGCCGCAGAATGCTCCGTTTAATATTATTAAAAACCTCCCTGTTCTTTGTGAAAAGGTTTTGTACGAAACTCATTTCAGAGATGAATTCCTGAATGAAGTAATAAAATCTTATGTTGATGTTCTCAACACTGCTTATGTGGCCTTTACAAGGGCATCACACGAATTGATTCTCTTTGCCAAAAAAGGGTCGGAAGATTTAAAAGGGAGCTGCGCAATTTCGGATATTCTTGTGGAGTTTGTACGCGCCAATCACGTAGCGGGAAATGTTTATGAAACCGGTTCAAAAAAAGAGAGACTCCTCACGGGGTCTGAGAAAAGTCCCGAAGAGTCTGAAATTCCTTGTATAGAGATGAATCTGCCCGGGGAGAGAATTAAAATTAAACTCAAATCGGACGAATATTTCAACAACGAAGCAAGGCTGTACGGAATTATAATGCATGAGGTTTTGTCTCGGATAGAGGGTGTAAAAGATGTTGAGAGCGCAATTGATGAGGAGATTTCGCAGGGCAGAATTCCGATGAACTCCAAAGAAGATTTACTCTCACGGGTTTTGCAGATGCTCTCTTCTGTTGAGGAATATGGTTGGTTTACAGTGGATTATGTCGTTAAAAATGAGGCTGAAATTTTAGTCCCCGGCGGTGGGATATACAGACCAGACAGGATTCTTATGAAATATGATTCTGACGGCAAACCGCTTAAGGCAACAGTGATAGATTTTAAATTCGGCTCAATTCGCAAGAGTAGTTATATTAAGCAGATTAACAGTTATATAGCATTACTTGAGCAGATGGGTATTCCCGTAGTTGACGGCTATATTTGGTATATAGAAGAGAATCAGATTACACCTGCCAAATAATTTTCAATTTGAGGCAAAAAGCCATCCTTAATTATCACTTCCTTTTTATCGTTAAGCAAATAGAGCGAAGGTGATGGTCTCAGGTCGTACAGCAGATTATTCATTATTTCCTCTTTGTAATCATAACCGGATGTCCAATCTGCAGGCAACTTACCTGCTCCCGCCATGAATTTGGTTTTATTATTTTCCGGCATTACGGCTATAACTTTAACTTTTTCCGAGAGAAAAACGGGACTCGATTTCATTTGTTCGATAGTTGCAATACAGTGTTCGCATTCGGGGTCGAAGAGAATCAGTACAGTGAATTTGCTTTTGATGCCGTAGAGTGTAAGTTGCCTGCCATCCTTTGTCATTAAGGGAAAATTTTGAGCCTTTGAACCAGGATTATTTTTGGCAATAACTCTCTTTTGAAACAGATAACGTTCGGCTTCGGATTTTGGAAATGAGCTTATAAGCAGAGCTTTATCGATTGCCATTGTATAGAGTGCTTCATCTCTGATTTGAGAATTAGGGTGGTAGTAATTGTATTCGATTAGTGTTAAAAATTTCTCTCTGACTTTAGGAGCGGCATTCATGATAGTATTGAGAAAAGTGTCGTAAATTTTTAGAACTTCAGGGGTGGCGGTTTTTTTAACAATAGATAAATATGCGTAAAGAGGCCCTGCCGTATAACTTTCATTTTCCAATTTGGTAGTGTCTGTAAAGTCATAGTTGTTCCAAAATGATTTTAACAAAAGTTCAACTTTCATCTGAGGATCTGTTACAGTGACAGGAACCTCGGGTATCTCTAGTTTTGTCTCTTTCTGGGGGACTGTCGCCGCCGATTCTTTTTGTGAGCCGTTCTTGCACGATGTCAACAAGAAAGAGAGCGTCAATGTGGTAATAAAAAGTATCTGCCGAAACATATAAATCGTATTTTTGTCAAATATACAAAACTTGTTCCTCTCATTTTTGTTATATGGGAACAAAAATTATTGATGCAATCATGAAAAAATCGAATATAGGTGTAATCGGGCTTGCCGTTATGGGCGAAAATCTTGTACTCAATATGGAGAGTAAAGGGTATATGGTGTCGGTGTTTAACAGAACTTTCGGAGTTACTGAGAGATTCCTTAACAGCAGAGCTAAAGGAAAAAATATCTGTGGTTTCGAAGGGTTGGAGGAGTTTGTTGATTCGCTGGAGTCTCCAAAAAAGGTTATGATGATGGTGAAGGCCGGGAAACCTGTTGATGAGCTGATTGAGAGGTTGTTGCCGCTTCTTGGAAAGGGTGATATTTTGATTGACGGCGGCAACTCCAATCATGAAGATACTTCAAGAAGGGTGCGTTTTGTCGAACAAAATGGTCTTTATTATGTGGGGACAGGGATATCTGGCGGCGAGGAGGGGGCTTTGAAAGGTCCTTCAATAATGCCTGGCGGCTCCCATCAGGCGTGGCCTTATTTGAAAGATATTTTCTGTGATATTGCCGCTAAAGCTCCGGACGGCTCTGCGTGCTGTGAGTGGATAGGTGGTGAGGGTTCGGGCCATTTTGTTAAGATGGTGCACAACGGAATTGAATACGGCGATATGCAGCTTATTGCTGAGGCGTACTCTCTTTTGAAAAATGTTGCCGGGCTCGACAATTTGACTATTTCAAAGATATTTTCCGACTGGAACAGTGAAAAATTGCAGAGCTATCTTGTAGAGATTACATCTGCAATTGTCGGATACAAAAATAGCGAAGGTGATTTTCTGATAGATAAGATTTTGGACGCTGCGGGGCAAAAGGGAACCGGCAAATTATCGGTCTTTAATGCAATGGAACTGGGATTACCTTTGAATCTTATTGCTACTGCCGTATTTGAACGAAGTCTCAGTTCTCAGAAGGAGTTGAGAGTCGAGGCAGAGTCACTGTTTTCTCGTAATTCTGATTCAGTGAAGCATTCGGTAACCGTTGAAATTGATGATATTCGTGACTCCCTTTATGCATCCAAACTTGTCTCCTATGCTCAGGGATTTGATCTGCTTTCGAAAGCATCTGCCCAATTTAACTGGAATCTGGATTTATCCTCGATTGCCAAAATATGGAGAAATGGGTGTATTATTCGTTCAAATTTCCTGAACAGAATTGCAGATGCTTATGAGGAAAACCGCGAACTCAAACATCTGCTTTTTGCACCTTTTTTTAAGGAGGAGATTTCTGACTCTCTCGCCGGATGGAAGAAAACTGCTGCTCTTGCCATTAATGAAGAGCTCTCAATTCCGGCATTTTCATCTGCGCTTCAATACTTTTTCTCGCTCACTTCGGGGCGTTTGCCGGCAAATATTTTGCAAGCCCAAAGGGATTTCTTCGGGGCGCATACATTTGAACGTGTCGATAAGCCAAGAGGAGAGTTCTTCCACGAAAACTGGACCGGTGAGGGCGGCGATACCGTTTCGGGGGTTTATAATAATTAATTGTTCTCTTTTATTTTGAAAGTAATGGAAAATCAGATAATTATAATTTTTGGCGCCTCAGGTGATCTCACTAAAAGAAAGCTTATTCCTGCACTATATCTGCTCGATAAAGGGGCAAAGAGGAGCGGCGATTTTATTATTCTCGGAGTAGGCAGAAGCGGTTACGATGACTCATCATACAGACAATTTATCAAAGAGCAGCTCAATATTTTCGTAAAACCTCAGGAACGGGATGGTGAGTCTGTCAATGATTTTGCTTCAAAGGTATTCTATCTGTCAATGGATCCCGGAAATGAGCAGGATTATTTGAAATTAAAAGAGAGGCTTACTGTTCTTGAAAAGGAGAGAAGTGCCCCGAATTATCTCTACTACTTCTCAACACCACCAAAACTTTATAAAGTTATTCCCTCTAACCTTGCAAAATTTGGTCTTACTCATCAATCTGAAGATGGTGGTTATAGAAGAGTTATTGTAGAGAAACCCTTTGGATACAATCTTACAACCTCCCGGGAATTAAGCATTGAATTAAAAAATCATTTTACAGAGAGTCAAATCTTCAGAATTGACCATTTTCTAGGTAAAGAGACTGTTCAGAATATTCTTGCCTTACGTTTTGCAAATGGTATTTTTGAACCGTTATGGAACAGAAACTACATTGACAGAGTTGAGATTACGGCTGTGGAGAACAGAGGAATTGAACAGAGGGGAGCATATTATGAGGAGGCAGGTGCTTTAAGAGATATGGTTCAGAATCATCTTATTCAGCTTGTTGCTCTTTGTGCGATGGAACCTCCGGTGGCTTTTAACGAAAAGGATTTCAGGGATGAAGTGGTCAAGGTCTACAAGTCTCTCAAGCCTTTAACTGACAGCGATATAGAGCGTGATGTTATAAGGGGGCAGTATATGGCTTCCGATAAAGGAGGTGAACAGGTAAAGGGTTATCGCGATGAGCTCAATGTTAATCCAAAATCTATGACAGAGACATTTCTGGCAATGAAACTAGAGATTTCCAACTGGCGGTGGGATGGTGTCCCATTTTATATTCGCACCGGTAAACAGATGCCTACCAAAGTAACTGAGATTGTAGTTCATTTTAAAGAGACTCCTCACTATCTTTTTGATAATAAGCAAAATAAACCTATTGCAAATCAGTTGATTATAAGAATCCAGCCGAACGAAGGAATTGTGCTCAAATTCGGATTAAAAGTTCCCGGTTCCGGTTTTGAGGTCAAGCCTGTTTCAATGGATTTTACGTATGATTCATTAGGAGGAATTCCTACAGAGGACGCCTACTCAAGGCTTATTGAAGATTGCATGAACGGCGATTCGGTTCTCTTTACCAGAAGCGATGCCGTAGAGGCAAGCTGGAGATTTTTTGATCCTGTTCTAAAGTATTGGGAAAACAATTCCGTTCCACTTTTCGGTTATCCTGCCGGAACATGGGGGCCTTTAGAGAGTGAGCAGATAGTTAAGGGAAAGGAGTGGACAAATCCTTGTAAAAATTTGACTAACACCGATATATATTGCGAATTATAATACAATGACCTCAATGGCAAATTCTACGGCTGCAGTTTCATTGACCTCTAAAATGGCAGAGATGGTCGCCTCGTCAAAAAAAGAGCGGTTTTCTCTTGCGCTTTCCGGCGGATCGAGCCCGATTGAACTCTTCAAGCTCTGGAGAGGGGAGTATCTCAGCAAAATTGAGTGGAGCAGGATTGATTTTTATTTTGTCGACGAGCGTTGCGTTTCGGCAGATAGTCCCGAGAGTAATTACGGTATGGTCAAAAGGGAGTTATTTGACTATCTTCCGTTGAGCGAAAATCAAATATTCAGAATAATCGGAGAAAACGACAGTGAAAAAGAGGCACTCCGTTACAACGATTTGCTTAAATCGCGCCTTGCTGTTAAAGAGGTTTATAGTGAGGTTTATAAAAATGAAATTTTTTCTAAGGAATTTGTCAAGGTACCGGTTTTTGATTTTGTAATTGCCGGAATTGGTGACGATGCACACACCTCTTCTATATTCCCCGGTGATGTTCATCTGCTTTACTCCTCAAAACCTTACGAAACGTCAGTAAATCCATACTCAGGACAAAAGAGAGTTGCCATGACAGGGACAACTTTACTAAATGCAGAGTATGTGGCTTATTATGCAAACGGCGTATCTAAAAGAGAAATTATAGATAAAGTTTTATCTTTGCACGCCAATAGAAATATTGAGACTAAATCATACACAATAACAAAATTTCCGGTAGCTAATCTGCTCAGAAGAGCACAAAATTCAAAAGTATTTTATGGATAATTCACAATTCGCACTAATCTTCGACATGGATGGAGTAATAATTGATTCTATTGACTTTCATTATATGGCATGGAGGGATTATCTAAAAAAATGGAATGTAGATTTGACGAAGGATTACTTCATGAATGAAATGTTTGGCACACCGGGAAGGGAGGCGATAAAGAAGTTTATAGATGAAGAGCATACTTTTGAGAGTGTTTTACAACATTGCGAAAATGTAGATGCCCACTTCAGGCAAATTGTGGCGGCTTATCCGAAAGTTGAACCTGTTAAAGGATTTAAAGAGTTTATAGAGAATGTTTCATCGGCCGGATTCAAAATAGCTTTGGGAACATCTGCCCCACTTGAAAATGTGGAGGTGATTTTTGACAGATTTCATATATCCCGGTATTTTGAAGTGGTTGTAACTTCCAAAGACTTTATTCACGGAAAACCCGACCCGGAAGTTTATTTAACTGCTTTAAAACGTCTTAACTTCAAGGCAGAAGATTCAATTGTTTTTGAGGATTCTCTTGCCGGTATTGCTGCTGGCAGAGCAGCAGGAATGAGTGTGATAGGAGTAACAACCAGCCAGAGTGAAGAGACATTAAAAAAGGCCGGAGCATTTATGTGCATAAATGATTTCTCCGACCTTAAAATTAATGAGCTTTCGGAAATTATGAAGCGGCAACTTCGTCGAGAATAGCCTGAATATCATCAATACATCCGCCGCAAATAGTTCCGGCAGTAGTAACTTCTCCTACCTCCTCCACGGTTTTTAATCCATTCTCTTTAATTGCTTTCACAATTTCACTGCGATATATTTCGTTACAGTTGCAAATTATTTCGTCTTGTGCCATTTTTTTTGATTGTTTAATACTTACATAAATAACCAACGCAAATCGATATTGTTCACTTAACAGTGCAGATTTACTACTTGCATCTGTTCAGAATCTTTTCGGTAACCAAATAATCATTTGTTCCGTTTTCGCCGAACGCAACTTTACGGCTTTTGAATCTTTCGGTAATTTCGTTAATTACCTCCTGACCGATATTGTTTTCAGAAAGTTTTGTTTTTAATCCAAGTGAACGGAAAAACTCCTCAGTAGCATCAATAATCTTATCAATTGTTGAGTTCTTGTCGGTTCCTGTTATGTTCCATACCCTCTCACCGTATTGAAGTATTTTTGACCCTTTCTCATCTCTGCGGATATCCATAGTTCCAGGCAGAACGATTGATAGTGAATGACCATGTGTAATTCCGGTCAATGCTGTAAGTTCATGACCAATCATGTGTGTCGCCCAATCTTGAGAAACACCCATTGAAATAAAGCCGTTCAATGCCATTGTTGCACTCAGCATAAAGGTTGCCATAGCTTCATAATCGGTATGTTCTTTTGTTATTTTCGGTGCAATCTCCTTAAGAGTAAGAAGAATGCCCTCTGCCCAACGATCCATTAACGGTGATTGTCCCGGTGTTGTAAGGTATTGCTCCATTACGTGGACAAAAGTATCTGCAATACCGCATGCTACCTGATAATCGGGTAGTGAGAATGTTGTTTGCGGGTCAAGAATTGAAAATTCGGGATAGTTAGAGTAGAATGCAAATTTCTCTTTTTTTGTAAGATTTGAGATAACCGAACCTCTGTTCATCTCTGAGCCTGTCGCAGGCAGCGTAAGTACACTTGCAAACGGAAGCATCTTACTAAAATCGACACCTTTCCTTACAATGTCCCAAGGGTCATTTTCGTTAAGAATAGCTGCAGCAATAAGTTTGGATCCGTCAATTACCGAACCGCCGCCTACTGCCAGAATGAAATTTACACTCTCTTTTTTCCCGAGTTCGACAGCTTTTCTGAGTGTTTCCACCGAAGGATTGGGCTCAATTCCCCAAAACTCGACACAATTGTGCTTACTTAAAGCCTCTTTTACCTGATCATAAACGCCATTACTTTTAATACTGCCCCCTCCGAAAGTGAGTAGAATTTTTTTGTCAACCGGTATTTCGGCAGATAGTGAAGAGATGGTTCCCTTCCCGAATATGAGCTTTGTAGTGTTTTGAAATATAAAGTTGTACATATAAATATTAGTTTTTTAAGTTGCCATAAATTTAATAAAAATAAGGCTGCTTTAAAAGGCAGCCTTATAAAAATATTTTTGTGGTCCCGGTGGGGATCGAACCCACGACCCCAACATTAAGAGTGTCGTGCTCTACCAACTGAGCTACAGAACCATTGGAATAACCGCTACAAAGTTAGCAAATAAGGGTAGTTATTCTAATTTTTTTAGCAAAATCGAATCAAAAATTTCTTTTGCAGCACTTGATTGCAGCTTAATTTTAATTTTTCCCGTTTTTTCGTTTGTCAAATCCTTAATCAACACCCAGCAATTTGTTCCCTCGGGAGAAACGGTATCAGACGGCCCTGCAACCCATTTATATAAACCATATTTTCCGGCCGATAACTTAGGTGAAATAAATTCAAATGTTGCACCCTCTTTTTTAGCGCTGTAAAAAGTATTGCCAAAAGTGACAAAATCGGTTGATTTTACCTTTTCAAAATCTCTTCTGCTATATTTTACATTTCGATTTAAAACCATTCTATCTTTTAGTGGCAACTCCAGCCAATCGCAAACGGCGTTAAGCGAGCTAAGCCCGAATTTTGCCAGATTCTCAATTGAAACCCACTCTCCATCTTTATTCTCTCTGTAATATGTGTAAGGAGTTTCAAAAGTAATCGCCAGGGTTCTTTCGCCAAATTTATTCCACATCCACCCTTCGGCATAACGTGGCGCAACATCAGAGAAGAGCTGATCGGCCGACGAATAATAAGGATTATCGTTGGCAGTTAGATTCGAAAGCAATAATTGTTTTGTGTAAAAGGCAGATGTTGTTCCTTGAGCCTTATGTATCCAATATGTGGCAGAATTTGCAATCTGAGAGTGCATATTCAGGAAGAGGTCAATCTTATGAACCTTCGTAATACTGTCGATAGTTCTTTTTAATACCTTAACTTCCGGCATTGTAAGAGAATCCGGTCTGTCCCAGTTGATTTCCAGATTTACTCCTGTAGAACTGGATCTGGAATACCCACCGTAAACACCATCAGGATTTATAAATGGAACAACATAAAATATTGCAGATTTTCTTATATCTGCCGCAAACTGATTATCTGCCAAAAGGTTATTAAGCATTCCTTCAAGGTGCCAATTTGCCGGCGATTCGCTCGGGTGTGAACGACCGTGAATCCAGACAATCTTTTTATTTTTGTCTTTAACTTTCGGGTCGGTAATTCTTAACATAGGAATAGCCAATGAGTCATGACTGTACCCGATTATCTTAGTTTTGACAAAATCCTTACCGCTCCACTCTTTGACCTTTTCGTTCATTCGACTGTATGTGTAAGGAATATAGTGGCAGATGTATACGGTGTCTCTTTCGAAAAGTTTTATAACTCTGTTTTTCCGTGAGTTTTCGTCAGATGAAAAACGTTCGAAATTTACGTTATCATATGAGTAGAATGGTCGAATTGCTTCAGAATTGTATACGTTAAGGTAAATCAATTTATTCTTTACTCCCGTCATTCTGAAGTAGTACCACCTGGCACTCGGACTAAGAGAGGTATCTACAGGATTTTTAGGGTCAAATCGCGAATAGATATTATAATTCAGGATTGTAAGAGAATCCATAAAAGGAACAGCTATTTTTGCGGAATCTGTGAGTTTATAACTGCCGAGTGACCCCGATTCAAAGTTCGTATCGAACTTAACCTGTGTAAATAAAAAACTACTGCTTAACATTATAAACAGTAGTGTAATGATATTTCTTTTTAGCATTTTAAATACTATAACTCTGTGGCTTTAACTCTGACTACTCTGCCTTTGTTTGAGAAGGCCAACTCGGAGTTATTTTTTTTCTTTTCTTTAATAAGGCGTTGAAATGCAATGTTAAGACCGAGGAGAATGTTTTCTCTAAGTTCTTTAGTCTCTAATTCACTCATGCTTAATTAGTTTGGTGTAGATAGGTTTGTTAAAAATTTTAATTTCAATGTTTTTGCCCCCTTCGGCAATAAGCTCCTGGGGAATAGTAGAATTGTTTATAACAATCCAGTAGTCACATAGCGGAGTATACAGCGAAAATAGATTTTTTATTCCAATATCGTATCTTCTTCGAATAGTTTTTTCTTCAACATTGTGTCCTCCGGAGGCAACTCTTATCCTAACTCTCTCAACAGCAAGGTCTGGCATATTTAGCCAAAAAAACACTAATGTTACTTTATAGCCCTGCTCTTTTGCCTTTTTTATAATATTAACATAGCTTCGAGTCGCCAAGGTCGTCTCAAGTGCAAAATCTGTGCCATTTAAAATCAGGTTGTTAATCCTTTCTACCATTATTTTGCCGGCTTGTATAGCGGCACTTTCCGGTTT
>CAZOOH010000052.1:0-10543 GCA_964581375.1 uncultured Muribaculaceae bacterium | reverse complement strand
TGGAAAAGCTGGCATAAAAAATCACCTCTTGCCGGACTAAGTTGACCCCCCTCTGCCGGATGATCTTGACCACCGGCTGCCGGTCCAAATTGACCACCCCAAAAGAACAAAAATTCCTTACTGAAGAGCAGACATTTTTTATAAGTTGTTAACTCAACAAATATACAAAAATGTCTAATAAATTAATCATTATGAGCAAGGTAAAAAGTATTATCAAGCTATACACCCAAGGTGTAAGTAAAAAATCAATCAGCGAGAGGTCTTCTCTTCCTCGCAATAGCGTAAAAAAGTACATTAGGCTATTTCTGGCATCGGGCAAATCTCCGGAGGAGATTGAATGGATGAATGATGCCGATTTGGAGCAGATGTTCCTGAAAATGAACACAAGAAGTCATCTTGAAGACAGCGCACGATACAAGTCGTTAATCAAGTTCTTTCCAACGATGGAGAAAGCTCTCAAAGTCAAAGGGACTACAAAAGGTATGTTGTGGCAACAATACTACAAACAAAACCCGAGAGGATATATGCCGGCTCAGTTTAAGTATCATTACCTGTTGTGGCAAAAGGCCCGCCACCCGGTAATGCACATAGAGCACAAAGCCGGAGAGAAGATGTATGTGGATTATGCCGGAGATAAGCTTCACATTGTTGATCCTCTTAGCGGAGAAGTGATTCCCGTTGAAGTGTTTGTAGGCATTTTGGGAGCAAGTCAGCTGACTTATGTTGAAGCTACTTATACTCAGAAAAAGGAAGATTTTATCACCTCATGTGAAAACGCATTGTATTACTTCGGAGGAGTTCCCAATGCCATAATCACGGACAATCTCAAATCTGCAGTTATCAAGAGTAGCCGGTACGAACCCACTCTTAACGAGGCTTTTCGTGATTTTGTCGGCCATTACACTATGGCAGCTCTCCCTGCAGCACCATATAAACCAAAATACAAAGCACTGGTAGAAGGTGCCGTAAAAATAATATACAGGACCATCTACGGGAGTGTAAATGAAAAGGTGTATTCAAGCATAGAACTGTTAAACTGTTCTATACGAACTGCACTGGAAGAGCATAATAACCGTCTTCTCACAAACCGGCCGTATAGCCGCAGAGAGTTGTTTGAGGAAATAGAGCGAGGCACTCTAAACTCTTTACCTCAAAAGAAATATGAGATTAAGCGCAGGAATCTGGCAACGGTTATGAAAAATAATTATGTCTGTCTGGCAGAGGATAAGCATTATTACAGTGTTCCATATCGCTTTATTGGCAAGAAAGTAACGATGCTTTATACTCAAAGTGAAGTGGAGATTTATTATCGATACGAGAGGATAGCTCTACATCAAAGAAACCGGCACCTCTACGGACACACAACAGAAACAGACCATCTGGCTTCCCAACATCGTTATATAAGCGAATGGAACCCCGATAAATTCATAGAAAGGGCAGAAGAGGTTGGTCCCGACGCAAAGGAATATATTATAGGACTATTAGGAATAAAGCAGCATCCTGAACAGTCATCCCGTTCTTGCCAGGGAGTATTGAGTTTTGCTGCCCGTGCAGGTAAAGAGAGGCTAAATAATGCCTGTAAGCGCGCCCTTCAATATGGAGACTTCGGATACCATACAATACGCACAATACTTGAAAAGGGATTAGATTTTAACACAGAGAGCGAACTGTCGGAAGACAAAACACTGCCGTCGCATAATAACATCAGAGGTAAAAACTATTACAAATAATAATCTATCAACGCAATGAATGAACAAACCCTCCAAAAAATGAAACAGATGAAGTTCTATGGTATGGCAATGGCCTTTCGTACCAGCATGGAAAATGGGAGCATGAGCCAATTGACTTCAGATGAGATGATCTCCATGTTAATCGACTCCGAATGGGACGATCGCAATAACAGGAAGATAGAAAGACAGGTACACAATGCACGGTTCCGTTACAAAGCAAACATGGAACAACTACACTTTGACATTGACAGAAATCTGGATAAAAACCAGATGATGCGACTGGCAGAATGTGCCTTCGTCCAAAGAAAAGAAAACCTGCTTATAACCGGTAGCACCGGCATTGGAAAAAGCTATATTGCTTCTGCAATAGGAAACCAGGCCTGTATGCTTGGTTACAAGGTCATTTACGCAAATACGGCAAAGCTGTTCTCAAAACTAAAAATGGCAAAGGCAGATGGTTCCTACTTACGGGAGATCTCCAAGATTGAAAGGCAGGATCTGCTAATCCTGGATGACTTCGGATTACAGCCGATGGACAATCATAGCCGATCTGTACTCATGGAAATCATAGAAGACAGACACGGAAGCCGCTCAACAATAATCACTTCTCAATTACCCGTGGTTCAATGGTATGAAGTAATAGGAGAACAGACTATTGCAGATGCAATACTTGACAGGATAGTACATGATGCATACAGGCTTGAATTAAAGGGAGAATCACTTCGAAAAAGGCAGAAAAATATATTTGATGAAGAACTTGAAAACGAATAAAAATTTATAAGTTTGTATAAAAGCTAATTAGCCATGGAAATTGCTGTTCTTATGAGAGCTCAAGGAGGGTGGTCAATTTAAAACAGCAGGGGGTGGTCAATTTAACCAGCATATCCATACATAACAGCATTTAACTCTACATACAACTTCAGTGTTTATATTTAAATGAAAGAAAGAGAGATACGAAAATATATTAATCGACTAAATAAGGGAATAGCAAAAGAATCAATTTTTTCTCGACAGATTAATAAAAATGTTGAAGTAGCGAAAGTTTGGCCAGAACAGTCTAAAAAGAGTGCTGGAAATGTTGAAGACTGTTTCTCATATAGATTCTTTTTTATTAAGAATGAATTAAACGAATATATTGGTGCAGTACTAGATATGCATAATGATTTGCATTGGTATATTACTCCTAAAAACAGAAAAAGGGGATATTTAACTAGAGCACTTAAAGAATCAATTCTACCATATCTTTTTTACGAAGACAGAGATAAACTTCGAATAACAATTAATTACGGAGCTATTGGATATAAAAATTACCAAAATTCAAAAAATGTTGCAATCAATGTTGGATTTAAACCAATAGACGAAATTGAAACAGTATTTGAATTAAATAAAGATGAATTTAAATGGGGTCTTGAAAGTTTGGAGGAAATTAATTCTCAAATAAATAAGGAAAGGTTCGAAGAATTAAGAAAAAGATTAGTTTCAACATATATAACTCTTTACAAAATTAGCGACGAGCTTTTAATGGCATTCGACAATGATAATGATTTAAATGATGTCGCCAATGAAGTTCGAAAGCATTTATGGAAAATTGAAAATTTAGAAAACGAACATAAATAGAACACTTAAAGGTCTTCACAGTTGAATAGGCACTATCCAATAAATTGTGATTCCATTTGATTAATGGTTAAAATTTATAATGCTTTTTGTTTATGCATTATTGTTTACACAATTTATTGGATAGTGCCAGAAAATTAGATATATTCGATTATTACAAAATCTCTTGTTAAACAGTTGTCCGAAACTAAAAATGTGAGAGTGCCTTGAAAGTTCCTTATTTCGTGCTCAATTACTTCAGCATTTTCAGTATTGTCACCATACTCATCCGTCGGAAAAACTTTATTAACTATGTCATTTAAGGTTTTTAAAGTTTTAGGAATATCCCATAAATTTCCATCTTTTGATATATTGACAGTTGGTCTTTCACCTTCAATCAAACAGCATTCTTTTGCCTCCAATTTTAATTGCTCACTTGATATTCTATCTTCAATATCTGAGATTTTGTGAGGAATTTTCACATAAAGTTTCTTATCAATACTCTGTTCTTTTGCAATTTTGGTTAATGGAAGAATATAATTCTCGTAGTAACCATAAGCAAGAGCCGTTGATGGTATCATCTTTAAGTTGAAGTTGTCTTTTGTCTTTTCTATCGTCTTTAAAATCTTATCGATTTCATTCTCCAAAGAGTTCTTTTTTTTCTTATCAAAAATTGAGATTGTAATACCAGCATAATCGCTCGGTAAACCAATTTTCCTCTCAGCAATAAGAAATATTCGTGTAAAACCTAAGCTCCCAAGAAATAGCCCAAGTTCAAACAAAACATTATCTCTCATCGTCTTGCTTTTTTTCCATCTTTTGATAAGAAAGTCATCTCTCGTTGCGATAAAAATTCCATACTCGTGTTTACGAGAATTTCTTATTAAGCTATGTAATGTTGACTGATTCAAATTAAATACATTGTTATCGCACCAAGTAACTGGTTTGAGCCAATGGCTACATTTATCATCTATTTGTTTTTTAACTATTTCAGCTACGCCACTTCCTTCCTTCGAAGAGCCTATAAAGATTTTTCTTTTCATTTCATACAAGCATTTAAATGTTCCATTACTAAACTTTCACCAATGAGTTGCAGGTTGTTAAAAATTGCCCCATGACATTTTTTGAATTTCTTCCCACTCCCACATATGCATTTTTCATATCCTTTTATAGGTAATGCCTTATATCCAAAAGCATATCCAATATACTCTACCCACTTACGCTTATCTGATGTTTGAAAAATCTCACTGTAACATTCTATCAATCCATCAATACCATGTGAGAATTCATTTTTGTATTCTCCAGATAATTTTCGATAACACTGATTTGCAAGGTACGGGATCACATACTCAGCGATAAACCTAGAAACTGTTATTCCATTTTTACAATAGATTATCTCCAGTGGCAGTACAGTTATACAACAACGGTGATTTTCATATTTATGCCAATCTGCAAGAGGTGGGATGTCACCACCCACCTCAAACAAATTTGGAAATATTTTTGGGAAGCCTTCTTTATAATGAATCTCTATAAGAAAAGAATGTTCAATCTCACCCATATTGTTTGGTATGTCAATCGTTCCTTTTAAAAAAAGTTTCTCTCCATTCTTTTTTATCCTGAGATTAGGGTATTTATTACAGGCCTCTTCCAGTTGACTGTTAAAAATTTGCAAACCGTTACTCATGAAAATAAGGTCTTGATGATCCTACTGTTGCAAAAAGAGATTTGCTTTCAATTGATTTTTCATCAATATCTTCACCATTAGGGAATCTTGGTCCAAGATGCTTCTGCCATAATCTGCTTGATTTTAGCTGGTTTTTTTCATCAACTGCATTTTTTGCATCAGTAATAAAACTTGAAAGATTATCAAGAAAATTCTTTTTTCTTGACTCATCATAAGTTAAAAACAAATCGTCGTATGGAGTCGCAGGTACTTTACATTTGAAGGACCTATTTAGTGACTTTTCAATTTCAATAAGAGTGAATTTAAGAGCAACGTCATCTCTGCTATTTTTTTGAAAGTCATTCATAGCTAGAATTGTCATTGACAATCCACTAGGCATTTTTTCTCTCTTGAAATCGCACCAGGCTTTTAAATATCTTACAATCCTAGACAGTTGACCATCACTGTCTTTTTCATCGTTAAATGCCTTTACCATTTCTTTTGGATCATCTTCTCTCCATTCAGAATTTTTTACTGCCAATTTGGGATGGCTGTCTTTCTTTTCATCGAAGATATATACTGGCAAATCGATATTATAGTCTGCTTTATAATTAACAGTTATACACTTTTTTTTATGCTCAATATCATCAGTAACACCGTAAACTGCATCTTTAACCCATGATTGTAAAGTGGTACAAGTTACATTTTCGGGATTGGAGTTAAAATAAACACCATCATCAATATCACATGTGTTATCTTTAATCCGTATTGTCGTACCCATTTTATAAGAACCTTGAATCCAAAATTTGGGAGAATAATTTGGGTGTTTTACTTTAAAATGCTGCCTGATCTTGTCTCTAAGGTTATTTTTTGAACAAATCAGTCTTGCTTTTTTTGACTCTGGAATCATTAGATTGCTATTGAAATCCAGAAAAAGTTTATGTGTATCAGCCATAGATATTAATGCTTTTTGTCTACTGGCGGATACGGGTCTCTCCCGTAACTATCCTTATCACGTATTCTGCCATCTCTCCCGTGAATGATGGCTTCAGACTTCTGATTCATCGCAATCTCTTTTGCTACTTGAATCGCTTCTTTTTGAGTTTCTACAATGACAGTGGCTCTTTTGTTCCCTTCACCTTTTACGGCCCACTTGTCTTCTTTGGGAACTACATGATAGTTTTTACTCATGTTTTAAAAAAATTAAATTTATTTAATAATAAAGAAGAAAAAAATAGAGAACAATTGTTTTTTTGGAAAAGTATTTCTACTTTTGCACGCCTGTTTTTAAAACATATCTCAAATTTATCTCTTTATGAGACAGATTTTGTCCTAATTTTTTAGTGACAAAATTAGTGCCTTTTGGTTTTTGCGCCATTTTGTCATTTATTTTTATTCTTGTTAACTTTTTGGGTTGAATACTTTAATTTAATCAACTGTTCAAATCCTGCCAACTTGTCTTATTTATTTGATTATTAAACAAAAACTCAAATAATATGTAGATGGCATGGTTTTTACATATTTCCCCCAATTATTGATTTGAACATAAATCAATATATTTGATCTAGCCGCTTAAATCAATTATTTCCATCTTAATAAATAAAGACACTCAAATTACTCCCTATATACTTTGGCTGCTTGAAGTCCCTCCCGAACTAACTTTGGGGAATATCCGATTGATACAGCCATATTAGCACAGACCTCAACAAATTCAACAGCGGTGGAAAATCCAACTGAAATTGACCCCATCAAACCAAAGTAAACTGACCCCCGTATTCCAATCAAATTGACCCCCTAATACCAAAGGAAATTGACCCCCTTAAATTGAAGTAGAAAACTTATCGGAATTGGAAGTAAAAAGAGAGATTTTTGTTTGAACAAAAATCCACTATTATGCCCAATAAAAAGATAACTATGCAAAAATTAAGACAAGTTATTTGTTTCCATTGCCAAGGCAAGGGTACTAAATCTATTAGCAAATTATTAGAGGTTTCACGCAACACGAGTAAGAGGTATCTTCAAACTTTTTACAGCTTAGGTATAAGTTATGAAGAGTTTTCCAAGAAGAACGATTCAGAGTTATCAGAGTTATTTTTCGCATCTCCTCAAAAGATCTATAAAAGTTCTCGTTATTTAGAATTGAAGTCTTTATTGCCTCGCATTTGCAAACAACTAATAACGTAAGGGTATAATGAGGGACATGCTTCATAAAGAGTATCTCGAACATCACCCGGGTGGTTATGGTCGTTCCCGGTTCAATTCATTTATTCAGATCTATTTAGGTCAGATGAATCCGGTGATGCATATAGATCATAAAGCGGGAGATAAGCTATATATTGATTTTACCGGCAAGAAGCTTCACTTAACAGATGAAAAAGGAGAACAGGTTCCGGTAGAAGTTTTTTTAGCAGTATTGGGATGTAGTCAATTAACATATGTAGAGGCTGTTGCCAGCCAAAGAAGAGAAGATTTAATAAAGGCTTGCGAGAACAGCCTTCTCTTTTATGGAGGTGTACCACAAGTTATTGTCCCTGATAATTTAAGATCGGCCGTAACAAAGGGCAGTAAATACGAAGCTATCATTAACCCTGAGTTTGCATTATTTGCCGAACATTACGGGACAATCATCATTCCGGCAAGAGCATACAAGCCACGCGACAAATCATTGGTGGAAGGAGCTGTTAAACTTGTTTACTCAAGCATTTACACAAAGCTTGAAGGGGAGGTATTCAGGGATCTTGAATCTATAAATATTGCCATACGGGTTTTATTAGAAGACTATAACAACGCTTTCTTCTCCAAGAGGGATTATAGTCGTATGGAGCAGTTTGAGGAGATAGAAAAAATGGCACTTGGGAAGTTGAATCCAATAAGATACAAAATCAAGGTTCAGGTAATTGTAACAGTTATGAAGAATGCACATGTCAGGTTGGCTGAAGACATTCATTATTACAGTGTTCCATATATCTATATTGGCAAAAAGGTTAAGATTCTTTATACAACAACCGATATCGAAATATTCTATCGTTATGAGTTGATCGCAAAACATACAAGATCAAAGAAAAAATACCAATACACGACAAATCCTGAACATCTGGCAACAAAGCATCAGTTTGTAACAGAATGGTCTCCTGAGAAGTTTATTACACAAGCGTCTGCCATACACGAAGATGTCGCTAGCTACATAGGCAAGATCCTTGAACACAAACCATATCCGGAACAAGCATATAAATCGTGTTCGGGAATCTTAAGTTTTGCCCGCAGGGTTGGAGAGGAGAGACTTATAGATGCGTGTCGCTGGGCAGATAGCCTGGGACAATACAGCTTATTTGATTATTGAAGAAATTTTGAATAAGAAGTTAGACAAGCTCAAGCCGGAGGCAGAATCGGTAGACATACCCAGCCATAATAACATAAGAGGGAAAGAATATTATAAATAACACTCTTCTAACAAGAACAATATGAACAAGAATAAATTGGAAAAAATGAGGCAACTTAGATTATTTGGAATGTACGATGCCTTTAAGACAAGTTTAGAAAACTCAATAAAAGAAACACTTACCCAGGACCAGTTTATATCACTACTGATAAACAGTGAATGGGACGACAGGAAAAACAGAACTATTGAAAGAGCCATTAGAACAGCTAACTTCAGATATAAGGCCTCTATTGAAGAAATAGACTACTCCATAGAAATGGGCCTTGATAAGAATCAAATGCATCGTTTAGCCAGCCTTGATTTTATTGCTGAGCACAAAGACTTGTTTATCACCGGAAGCACAGGAACCGGAAAAAGCTATCTCTCTTCAGCTATCGGTTATCATGCCTGTCAGATGGGCTTTAAAGTACTTTATGCAAATACAGCAAAACTTATGGGGCAATTAAAAACTTGCGAAGGCAAAAGGGACTATTATAAATGATTTAAAAAGAATTGAAAGAGTAGATTTGTTGATCCTTGATGATTTTGGATTACAACCATTTGATTCACAATCCAGAGTATTATTGCTTGATATTATAGAAGACCGGAATGAAAAACGCTCCATCATCATCACCTCCCAGATACCGGTAAAAGAATGGTATGATGTCATTGGAGAAAAAACAATCGCCGATGCCGTTCTTGACAGAATAGTCCATCACTCTCTTAGGGTGGAATTATCCGGAGATTCCCTAAGAAAAAGAAAATCAAATCAAGAAAGTATATATTTGTAAAAGAAAATTATTAACCAGCAGAATGGATGAATTTTTACCCCTTTTTTTGATTCGTTTTTTACCCCTTTTTGAAATTAACTTTGGGGGGTCAATTTAAATTGGCGAAAGGGGGTCATTTTTACTGGTATTTCCAATGGAAGAGGAAAATGGAATAAAGAGCAGAAAGTCGAAATACGGCAAATCTAGCTTCTCAATTTCAAGCGAAATTGCGGATATGATATATGCTAATCAGCCTATCCAAGTAAAAGAACAAAAGCCTTTAGATATCTACGTCTTCATTAAAACCGTTTCAGATTTCGTACAAAGAAGAAAATATGAAAATATTAACACTCAGGAACTGTTTTTCAATGTTGATTATTTGGAAGAAAAGAACAAACACTTATCCCAAATAACAAATATCAAATCAAAATTAGCGACAGAAGACAGAACCCTTCTGTATGAAATGTTAAATGATCGTGTTTCCTATGGAGCCCCAACAAGTGCCCTAGAGCTTACAATAAGTGATATATATGAAAATGCCAGGGAAAAAAGATTAAAAGTTCGTCAACTTGTGGAGAAAACCAACCCAATATTTGAACTTGAGTTTATTGAACTTACTGCGGGAAATATGACAAATGATTCTAATCTAATGCTTACCAATACGGCACTTGAGTTTTTTCTAAAAGAGGATGCTGAATTATTCATTTATACACAAAAAGATAAAAAGCATTATAGCTAATGAGAGTATTATTTTTAAGGAGCTCTTCTTTGATCCTTCGCTAAATCGAGAAATCGATTTTTTGACTCAGAGCTTAATGAATGCCAATTTCACTTCACTCCAGGAGAGAATGACCGATATGGGTTTATCAAAGGGTGTTGCAGCAATCTTTTATGGCTCTCCTGGAACAGGAAAAACAGAGACCGTATATCAAATAGCTCAACAGACTGGTAGGGATATTTTCAAGGTTGACATCAGCCAGACCAAAAGCATGTGGTTTGGAGAAAGCGAGAAACTTATAAAAAAGGTGTTTACTGATTATGAAAGAGTCTGCAAACAATGCCTATTAAAGCCCTTTCTCTTATTCAATGAAGCTGATGCAATTCTGGGAAAGAGGCAAGAAAACAGTCGGTCAAACGTTGCTCAAACTGAGAATACTATTCAAAATATACTTTTAGAAGAGATGGAAAAATTTGAGGGTATTATGATTGCTACGACAAACCTACCAGGCAATCTTGACGCGGCATTTGAAAGGAGGCTAATTTTTAAAATCAAATTCGAAAAACCATCGATTGAGGTGAAATCAAAGATTTGGACTAGTAAGCTTTCTTGGATTAACCATGATCATGCTTTGCAACTGGCAAAAGATTT
>CAZOOH010000051.1:0-10652 GCA_964581375.1 uncultured Muribaculaceae bacterium | reverse complement strand
AACCTAAAAAGAGTTTCGATACAAGTTCAGACCTTGACGAATCTTATTTAAAGGTTGTGGAGATATTCGGCAAATACGCAAAAAATAACGTTAGCATTAAGAGAACCGAGAAAGGAGAAAGTTCGGTAACTATCAAATTTAAAGAAGATAAAGAGGTTATCTTTTTTATAGAAGCATTAGAAAAATCAAATTTATAAGAATTCCCAAACGTGCCTAAGAGCCTGCTATCCATATTGTTTGTTTTTATTACTCTGAATCTAAGTGCTCAGTTTAACAGCTCTTTTAATCCTGTTAAACCTCCCGGAGCCACAAATATGAATGATAAGAACAAAGATGACAAAGAGGCCGAAATTATCAAACCTGATTTCACTTTTAAAAAATATATCCGTTCACTTGCCGGAAAAGACTCTCTTACAGTAGGGCAGATGTGGACGGGTGCTCTTTTGTTACCGGGATCAGCTCAACTATACAATAAACAATACTGGAAAATTCCTATTGTTTATGCGAGTATAGGATCATTTATGTATGCCGGTTATCAAAATAACATGAAATATCACGAGAGTGGCGACTCAAAATATAAAAATGCAAGAGACCTCTATTATTTAGGTGCCGCACTCTCTTACTGGAGTTCTTTAATGGACGGTGTTGCCAGCTACAAATATTATAAACCAATTTTGCCCGGAAGAGCATCTCTCTATTCTGCTTTGTTGCCTGGTCTGGGGCAGGCATACAACGGCGATTATTGGAAAATTCCAATCTTTTACGGCGGATTTATCACTACCGGTTACTTTATTTACGAAAATCAATCTGAATATAACCGTTTTAAAAAATTGTACAGTTGGGCAAGTGAAGAGAACAGTGACTACGACGGCGGTTACAGTATTTCCACTTTAAAATGGTATAAGGACACTTACAGACGTTACAGAGATTACTCAATAATTTCAGGAGCACTTGTTTATATTTTGAACGTTGTCGATGCCAACGTTTTCGCTCATTTGAGAAATTTTGACGTATCTGACGATCTTTCAATTAACATCAATCCGGCTGTAATTGAGCCGATTTACCCTCAACTTGCTCAAAACAAATCAAGAACTTTTGGTTTAAAGATGAAGATAACATTTTGATTATGAAACAAAAAAACAATATTAAACTATCCGGAGCTCTTATTGCCCTTTTTGTAATATTTATGCTTTTTACACCAGAAGGCATCTCGGCACAAATTTCTCCGAAAAAATTAACACGACAAGAACTTGAGACCGAAGTAATCAAACTCAGGCGAGTAATTGATTCTCTCAAAGCTGAGCTTGAAGGAGGGCAAATACCTCTCTCAGACACTACAACTTTGAATGATACAATAAACCCGGGTGGAATAGGCTATTTCGAATCTGACAATGATTCTTCCAAGCAACTCTCTACAGATTCTCTGCTTCATAAATGGTATCAAAATAAAAATTTGAATTTTGCAGATTTTGAGCCCTTTGATTTAGATTCTACAAATTTTGAAACTGATATTCCGGATTCAGTTTTTATTGCAAGATTAAAAGCAATAAACTCATTCATACCTCTTCCGTACAATAATGTAGTCAAGAACCACATATTGTTTTATACACAGAAAAGCAAGGAAAAAATGAGTGTAATGCTGGGGTTTGCAAACTATTATCTGCCTCAGTTTGAAGAGATATTCGATCAGTATGATCTGCCTAAGGAGCTAAAAGTCATGGCTGTAATTGAATCGGCTCTCAATCCTGTTGCCAGATCAAGAGTTAATGCAAGAGGTATGTGGCAATTTATGTACAGAACAGCTTTACAATATAACTTAGAGATAAACTCCTATGTAGATGAAAGACTTGATCCTATCAAATCCGGTCATGCTGCCGCTAAATATTTGAGAGACTCTTACACAATTTTCGGAGACTGGGCACTTGCAATTGCCTCATATAATTGCGGAGCAGGAAATGTTAATAAAGCTATAAGACGTGCTGGAGGTTCACGCGATTTTTGGACAATTTATCCATATTTACCAAGAGAAACAAGAGGTTATGTACCTTCATTCGTAGCGGCTTTGTATACTTTGAACTACTATAAGGAGCACAGAATTTCTCCTAAACCGATTCAACTACCGGCTCACGTAGATACATTTTTGGTTAAAAAACCTTTGCATTTTGGACAAATATCCGAACTACTTGGAATTCCCAAAGAGGAGATTGCCTCACTTAATCCTCAGTATATCAATGAAATAATTCCAGCATCCGAAACAGGATACGTTTTAAAACTCCCTTATAACTATACATCTGCATTCGTAGATGTAGAAGATTCAATTTATAACTTTAAAGACTCCATTTTCTTTAATCCTATAATGTACTCTAAAAAGTCTCTTCAAGTTGCCAGTAAAGAGGGAAGAACGATTACTCACAGAGTTCGCTCGGGAGAGACATTGGGCGGTATAGCTCAAAAATATGGGGTACGACTCTCCGATTTACGTTCATGGAATGGAGTAAAGAACAAAATAACAATTGGTCAACGACTTACCATTTATGCTAAAGGAGGCAGAAATATCGTATCATCTGCCGATTCGGGACCTGTAAAAACTTCTAAATCGAATGGATACTTGGTTTACACAATAAGGAAAGGCGATACTCTGTATGAGATCGCCCGAAAATTTGAAGGTGTATCTGTCGACGAGCTTCTCAAATTAAATAATTTGACAAGCACAAGTAAAATTATGCCCGGAAATAAAATAAAAATCAGGCCATCTTAAGGGTTAGAATTTATAAGATAGTTCAACTTTTAATTCATGTTTAGAGGGGTTTTCAATCAATGAGAGCCCCTCTCCTATTTTGTCCCTGTCAAAGTAATTGATAATAGAATATTTTATTTTTGTATCAATTCGTTTAAGCAGATTCATGTTTAAAAGCAAATAACTCCTAACTCCCCTGCCATATAAAAGAGCCGAAAACAACGAAGAGATATCACTTTCAGAAACATAAACTCTGTTATCCCAATTTGTAGCATCAAAAAACTGGCTCCTAATTTGAAATGAAAAATGTTTACCGGGAGAAGTATATCTCATATCATGATAAATCATCATTCCATGAGTAATACCCTCTCCTTGTGCGTTATAAATATTATATTCTAACCTGTTTGTAAATATGACTCCTTTGCAAACAGTGTATTTTACCAATGCCTTAAGAGAATATTTATTCTGCCCCTGTAAGGAAAGCGCACCACTTTCATCTTTTAAATCATAAAATCTTCTGTTAAAACGGACCTTAAACGAATATCCGATTTTCTCTTTAACATCATTTGACAATTCTACTCTGCTCTCAATTTCATACGAAGGGGATGATACCCTGTACCGTGGACCGGCAAAGTAAGTGTAATCAAATGAAGAGAAGAGTTTCCACTTAAAAATATTTCTATGGCTCATAGTTATCTTTACTCCCTTTTCATTATTTGGCCTGGTATTTTGAGAATATGGTGAAGCGTGCGGAGCATTATAATTTAAGGAGTAGTAGCGCATGACACATCCGTAAGATAAAGACCCTTTTAAACCAATAAAACCGCCAATAAAAGCCGGATTAAAATTCATATCTACAGCCGCTTCCGAAAAATATCTTATACCATTGGATATAAATACAATATCGACACCGGCATTACCAAAAACACCATCATACTTTTGAAAGGAATTATATTTACTGTAAGATTTACCGTTATTTTTGTTGAAACCGAATGCACTCAACGTAATACCTGCTTTAAATTTTTCGGCATTATAAGATATATTGTTTACAAAAACACCCTCTACCAAACTCTTCTTAGAAGAACTTCTACCAATTGTATTGTGTTCTCCGGTTTCATAAATCACAGTAAAACTATCCCCCGAGATTTTTGCATCTAGTTTTCGATAAGAGAGAGCACTATTTATTTTAAATTTTCCAAAACTTAGAGTGACAGCACATCCCCTTAAAAAATTCACCTCTCCCGAACTTTTATATGATTTGAAGTTTTGATCGGTCATTTTAATCTTTAATGGATCACTAATAAATGCTACTGGGTTAAAACTGCTCCAAAAGACTAACCCTTGCCCAAATCCGGCCGAAAAATCACCTAAAATGATTTTATCTAAATGCCTTTTACCATTATATTCCAATGAATAGGAGAAAAAATCGGGACCGAATTTTCCTTTTTTGAATATAAAGGGTTCTCCGGGATCGTTTTCGGCAGTAATATTTAATAATACTTTCTCGTTCAGATTGCTTCTGAATTGAAGCAGATAATATTGAGGACCGGACAGATATCTTGATTCGGGATGCTTTTCATACTCATCTTTTGTAATCGAAGTATATCCTTGCTGAGTACTTAAAACCCGTTTAGAACGAATTGAAATTTCATTTCTTAAACTTGAACGAAAATTTTGAAACGTAAGAGGTTCTTCATAAAGCGATGCCCCGGCCGTTATAAAGGGTTTAAGCAAATCAACAATTGATTTGTCAAACCCGTCAACATATTGAAGTTCATAAATCGAATAAAATCTGCCGTAAACTTTTCGGTAATCAAGTAGTGATTCTACTTGAAAATCATTAAGTATAAACAGATTGTTTAAATCATCTTTAGACGCAAGATTGAGATCCAACGGATTATCGAGCAGCTTTAAAAAAACTGCCGTAATCTCTTCAAGATCTGCATTTTCATCGGAAACCGACTCAAGAATATTGCCTAACAAGATATCTATCTCTCGCTCCTGCCCCTCTGCTTTGAAAACAACCATCATCATCAAAGCAATCCCCACAATGTACCTCATAAACAATTTATTTCATTTAGATTTTGTATTTAAATTTAAGATTCTCCAACTCTTTATTTGCCGATTTTACCTTTTCGGCAAGCTCTTTTTTAAAATTGATCAATTTCTCTTCCAGTTCCGTATTGCCTGTAGCCAAAATTTGTGCAGCCAGAATTGCCGCATTCTTTGCACCGTCCAACGCGACAGTTGCAACCGGAATACCCGAAGGCATCTGCAAAATGGAGAGAACTGAGTCCCAACCATCCATCGAATTTGACGATTTTACAGGTACCCCAATTACAGGCAGATGTGTGTATGCCGCAACTACTCCCGGTAAATGAGCTGCTCCCCCGGCTCCCGCTATTATTACTTTTACACCTCGTGCAGATGCGTTTTTTGCAAAATCCATAACTTGCTCAGGGACACGGTGGGCCGATAAAGCATTTACTTCAAACGGGATGTGCATCTCCTCAAGAAACTCGGCAGCCTGTTTCATAACTACGAGATCCGAAGTGCTGCCCATAATGATACTTACTAGTGGTTTCACTTATCTAGAAATTGGTTAAAGACAAAATTAATACATATTTTTGCGGATACAAATAATTATACCATGGAAAGAATTAAACTTCACGATAAAGAGTTCAAGGTAATTATCCCATACTCAGAAATTCAGGAGAATATCAAAAAAGTTGCTGCTCAAATTAACAGTGATTATAAAAATTGCGACACTCCACTTTTTTTGTCGGTTCTTAACGGGTCATTCATGTTTTCGGCCGACTTACTTAAAAATATTGAATTTAATTGTGAAATTTCCTTCATAAAACTCTCTTCGTATGCCGGAACCGGTTCAACCGGAAAAGTTACTGAAATGATAGGGGTTGGTACATCTTTAAAGGGGAGAAATATTATAATTATTGAAGATATCGTTGATACAGGCGGAACTGTAGAGGTTCTTTTCGATCTCATAAACAAAGAGGGGGCAAAGAGTGTTAAAATATGCACTCTTCTGCTAAAACCCGAGGCATATAAGAAGGATATTCCTATTGACTATGCAGCCATTCGTATTCCAAATGATTTTATTGTTGGCTACGGACTTGATTATGACGAGTTGGGAAGAAATTACAAAGACATTTATGTATTAGATCCAAAATAAGTCCCATTATGAAAAATTATGTACTATTCGGCCTTCCCGGTGCAGGCAAAGGCACTCAGGCTGCACTAATTGCCAAAAAATACGATTTTGTACACATCTCAACCGGCGATTTACTCAGGAAGGAGATTGCAAACGAAACGGAAATTGGGAAAAAAGCAAAAGAGTTAATTGAAAAAGGTAACCTGGTGGATGACTCTATGGTTTTTGATATATTAAAAAATGAATTGGTAAGGAGTGCAAATGCCAAGGGATTTATCTATGACGGATTCCCAAGAACCTTAAAACAGGCCGAAGATTTAGATGTTCTCTTAAACAATCTTAATCAAAAGGTAGATGCAGTTATCTGCCTAAAACTTACAGAGGAGGTAATTATTGAACGTATTCGTAAAAGAGCTCAGATCGAAGGCAGAGCAGATGATGCCAGTGTAGAAATCATCAAGCAAAGAATTGCCAACTATCATACACTTACTGAGCCCATTAGGGAATACTACAGAAACCAACAGAAATATTTTACAGTTGACGGCAATACAACTATCGAAAAGGGGTTTGCCGATTTGTGTACAATAATTGATAAATATTAATTTTATATAAATGAGTAACTCTAATTTTGTGGATTATGTCCGTTTATTTTGTGCTTCCGGTAACGGGGGTAAGGGATCTATGCACCTTAGAAGGGAGAAGTTTGTCCCTATGGGTGGTCCCGACGGTGGAGACGGAGGAAGAGGCGGACATGTGATACTTAGAGGAAACTCTCAGTTCTGGACACTGCTTCACCTGAAATATCGCAAGCATATAAAGGCAGAACCAGGCGAGGCAGGAAGCGGAAGTCTTTGCCACGGAGCCGACGGCAAGGATATAATTCTCGATGTACCGCTTGGAACTGTAGCAAAAGTGGCCGATACAGGTGAAATACTTTTTGAAATTACCGAACACGGTCAGGAAAAAATTATTGTAAAAGGTGGCCGCGGAGGAATGGGAAATGCATTCTTTAAGACCGCAACAAACCAAACACCGAGATATTCACAACCCGGAGAATTGGGCGAAGAGAATTGGTTCATTCTTGAACTCAAGCTTTTGGCAGATGTCGGGTTGGTAGGCTTCCCGAATGCAGGAAAATCGACTTTGCTTTCGGTTGTTTCGGCAGCTAAACCAAAAATTGCCGATTACCCGTTTACTACCTTGGAACCAAATTTAGGAATCGTAGAGTATTATGACGGCAAATCGTTTGTTATGGCGGATATTCCTGGAATCATTGAAGGCGCAAGCGAGGGAAAAGGCTTGGGACTTAGGTTTTTAAAACATATCGAACGTAATTCGATGTTACTCTTTTTAATCCCTGCCGACAGTAAAGATATCAACACAGAATACAAAATTCTGGTTAATGAACTTAAACAATACAACCCTGAACTTCTCGATAAAGACCGCGTTCTTGCTATATCAAAATCCGATATGCTAGACGATGAACTTAAAAAAGAGATTAAAAAAGGATTGCCAAAAAAAGTGCCTCATATTTTCATTTCTTCTATAATGAATGAAAACATCCGGCAACTCAAAGAACTTCTTTGGGATACGCTCAACAGTTAATAATCGAAAGTTTAAAAATGATTGATAGTCTCATTCAATTTGATAAATGGTTATTTGTGTTAATCAACGGATTACACTCACCTATTGTCGACCCGGTCATGATTTTCTTTTCCAAAAAAGTTGTATGGGCTCCGCTCTATATTTTTATTGCCTTTTGGTTATTTGTAGAAGTTAAAAAAAACAATCTCGGGAAAATTGAATTAGTAAAACGAGAAACTCTATACTCACTTCTGTTTTTTACCGGAGTAATGCTGACCTTTCTCTTCACGGATTCAGCAGCAAATTTGATCAAAGATACTTTTGAGCGACTGAGACCTTGCCACGACGAAACTCTGGCAGGAGTTTGTCGTTTGCTGGAAGGCAAAGGAGGGCTCTACGGATTTGTCTCCAACCATGCCTCAAATGTATTTGGGCTGGCCCTCTTTACATCGCTCACATTTAAAAACAGAAAATATACCATTCTTATATTTATTTGGGCAGCAATTGTTTCCTACAGCAGAATATATGTAGGAAAACACTTTCCGGCAGATGTCTTTTTCGGAGCCCTGCTTGGTCTTACAATATCCTATTTAACTTTTAAAATTATCTCCTATATTTATAAGAATAAAAGGAGATAAATTATGTACTATATTCTGGACAAAACAACTGACCCTCAATGGAATCTTGCGGCCGAAGAGTATCTTTTCAAAAATTTCGATAAACCCGTATTCAGACTCTGGCAAAACAACAATGCCATAATAATTGGGCAACACCAAAACGCCCTGGCAGAAGTCAATATCGAATTTGTAAGAAAACACAAAATACCGGTAGTAAGAAGACTTAGCGGAGGAGGAGCAGTTTTTCACGATTTGGGAAATGTTAACTTTACATTTATTGATAACAGAATCAGTGATGAAGAGAGTTCCGAAATGTTTGCCCGCTTTACTCGTCCAATAATTGAAGCCCTTAATAATATTGGAGTAAATGCTGTACTGGAGGGCAGGAATGATTTATTAATAGATGGGAAAAAGTTTTCAGGTAACGCAATAGCGATATATAAAGAGAGAGTTCTGCAACACGGTACATTACTCTTCTCTGCATCAATGCAAAACTTAAGCGAGGCACTTGCAGGCAGGCCGGAGAAGTTCACAGGAAAATCAGTTCAATCTAACAGAAGCAGAGTTACAAACATAACTGAGCATCTCAAATCGCCAATGAATATTAACGAATTTATAGACTATATCTACAGTTTTGTCAATTCCCGCGGCGATTCTCAATATACACGATATGAGTACACCCCTGAAGACATTAAGGCAATCACCGCACTTAAAGAGGAGAAATACAGTACAGATGAATGGAATTACGGCAGATCACCAAAATATGCTTATTCAAAAGTTATAAAATTTCCCGGTGGACTTGTAGAAGTCTATTTCAACGCACACAAAGGGATTATATCAGATATTAAAATTTTTGGCGATTATTTCTTTACCAAAGAGACAAAAGAGATCGAGTCCCTGTTGAAAGGTTGCCGTCATAATTTAGAGGCTATCCAACAAAGACTCGATAATGTTAATTTTTCAGACTATTTTCTGAATATTTCCGTTGAAGAATTTTTACAACTCTTTTTTTAAATATTGAATATTATTTTTCAAATCTTTTTTCTTTAACTTTAACAAGTTGATCTTTAAGAACATCAACACATTCAACGACTGCTTCTTCAAAGGTTTTTGCGTGTCTGTCAACAAGAAGATCATTGCCGGGTATTTCTACCCTAACCTTAACATGTTTATTCTCAAAATCGGGAAGTAAGCTCAAAAATACTTCTGCACGTACAATTCCTTCAAAATACTTGGGAAGTTTACCCACTTTCTTTTCGATGTAATCCAATAATTTTTGGTCGGCATCGAATTTTACAGATTGAATTCTGATTTCCATATTATCCTCCTTTTTTTGCTCTTGGATGAGCAGTTATATATGTTTTTTTAAGCTGTTCAAAAGAATTATGAGTATAAACCTGTGTGGCTGCCAATGAAGAGTGACCAAGTACCTCTTTTATACTGTTAAGATCGGCTCCGTTATTAAGTAAATGTGTTGCTATCGAGTGCCTTAACATGTGAGGTGATTTCTTCCCCGGAAATCCGGTCGCCTCAGTTAACTCCCTTCTTACTATTTTATTAACAAACGGCAAATAAAAAGGTTGACCGGAATCTGTAAGAAACATATGCCCTTGCGGATTGAACGGATACTCCTCCCTGAATTTGCGCAGATACTCCTCTATCCTAATTATAAACGAAGAGGGAACAGGAATTTCTCTGGTTTTGTCGCCCTTTCCGGTAACTCTGAAAAGAGAACGCCCTTTGTCAAAATCCACAATTTTAAGAGAGGAAATCTCAGCTCTTCTCATTCCTGTAATATATAAGACCTCAACAACAATTCTGTCTCTCAGTTTTAAGAAATTATCGGCATCTGTTTCACTATTGAAATAGTTCTCAATAGCCTCTCCGGTGTAAAATTCGGGTAATCTTTTATTTTGCTTTGGTCTGTGTACTTTCAAAACAGGATTGGAGGCTATAAGGTCATTTTTCAGAAGGTATTCCGAAAAACTGCTCAGAGCCGACAACTTAAGGTTCACACTCCTTGCCGAAATCCCGTTCTCAAGATTTTGTGCTATAAATCCTCTTATTAACAAAGGTTTCAGAACCGATAATTCATCGTTTACATCCGAAAGTGAAACATACTCATAAAAGTCCGAAATTGCGCTTCTGTACAGTTCGATTGTACGGAGAGAGTATCTTTTTTGTACTCGCAGATAATCTATGAATTGATATAGGTACCTCATAACTTGGTACTAAATTACAAAATTTTATTGAAAAAATCAATTAAAAAAAGATAAATATTACACATTAAAATAGATAGAAAATAAAAAAAGAGCTGACCTTTCGGACAGCTCTATATATTTAAAAAAGAGATATTTACTCTTCGTTTAAATGCAAAGCTTGGACATATATAGCCTTCTTCACCTCTTCACGTCTCTTAACAGATCTTTTAACAAAAGTTTTTCTGCTTCTCAACTCGCGGATTGTGCCGGTCTTTTCGAATTTTCTTTTAAATTTCTTTAAAGCCCTCTCAATATTTTCGCCTTCTTTAATTGGTACTATA
>CAZOOH010000050.1:0-10757 GCA_964581375.1 uncultured Muribaculaceae bacterium | reverse complement strand
CGCCGTAATTGTTCCCAAAACGAGTATGGCTAAATATACGGGCGAGAAGAAAGCGGTAACCGAATTATTGTTCTGGGGAAAAATATCAAACAGCTTCTACAACAATATTATAAGAGAGCAGAGGTATCTGCTTATACTTGAAGGACTAAAAACTACTGTTTTCATTTCTGTTTTTGCTGCTTTTGTAGGAACGATTCTGGGAGGCCTGATATGTTTTATGCGTATGTCTAAGAAAAAGGCACTCTCCATCTTTGCAAAATTTTATATATCAATATTAAGGGGCACACCTGTACTTGTTCTGTTAATGATAATTTACTACATAGTCTTTGCATCGGTAAATATAAATCCTGTACTGGTAGCGATTTTTGCTTTCGGACTCAACTTTGCCGCCTATGTGTCTGAAATGTTCAGAACATCTGTTGAAAGTGTAGATAAAGGACAAAAAGAGGCAGGCATAGCCGGAGGCTTCACTAAGATACAGACATTTATATATATTATTTTACCTCAGGCTTTGAGGCACGTTCTGCCGGTTTACAAAGGGGAATTTGTTTCGCTGGTAAAGATGACTTCAATTGTTGGATACATTGCAGTACAAGACCTTACAAAGGCAAGTGATATTATTCGCAGCCGTACATTTGACGCTTTTTTCCCATTGATTATGGCAGCGGTAATATATCTGGTTATTGCCTGGTTACTAACGTGGGCCTTAGATTATGTTGAGATTTCCGTCGATCCCAAAAGAAAAAAAATTAAAAGAGCAGAGGAGGGAATAAAATGATAAATATTAAAAACCTTTCTAAACATTATGGGGAACTTGTAGTTCTGAAAGATATAAATGCTGAGATAAAAAAAGGTGAAGTAATATCGATAATAGGACCTTCGGGCACAGGGAAAAGTACTCTGCTGCGCTGTCTGAATCTCCTGGAAACACCTAGCGGAGGAGAGATTCATATTGATGGAATTTCACTATTAGATAAAAAATCTGATATCCCAAAGTTACGGCAGAAGATGGGAATGGTATTTCAATCATTTAATTTGTACTCGCACTTGACAATTCTGGAAAATTTGACAATCGGACCGGTCAGGCTATTGAAAAAAAGTCGGGAAGAGGCAAATAAAAAAGCATTAAGTTTGTTAAAACTTGTAGGACTTGCCGAGAAAGCATATAATTTTCCCGATGAACTTTCGGGCGGCCAAAAACAACGAGTAGCTATTGCCAGGTGTATGGCAATGGATCCCGAAATACTTCTGTTTGACGAACCGACATCTGCCCTTGATCCTACAATGGTAAGTGAAGTTCTTTCTGTTATACGCAAGCTTGTCAGAGAGGGCATGACTATGGTTATTGTCACTCACGAGATGGAGTTTGCGAAAAATATTTCCAGCCGTATTTTTTATATGGACGAAGGAATAATTTATGAAGAGGGAACACCGCAACAGATATTTGAAAATCCGCAAAAGGAGAAGACTAAAGCTTTTATACACAGGATTCGAAGTCTCTCTTACCATATCTCAAGTAAAAATTATGATTTGTATGCTCTCCAGGGCGAGGTTGAGGTATTTTGCGAAAAACACATGTTGTCTAGGAAAGAGAGTGATTATTTAGCACTAATCACTGAGGAGGTATTGTGTTTACAAAAAGAGTTTACCGATATTGAGATTAATCTCTCATATTCCGAAAAGGATGGAACTTTAGAGTTAGTTTGTTCCAACGCCAGTGCTCCGATGAACCCATTGGAAGAGGGTGTTGCAGATGATGAAATTGGGCTTAGACTTCTCAGAAGCCGCTGCAGAAGCATCGAATACAAGTATGAAAACGGACGGAATATACTTGTCTTGACTGTAAAAAGCTGATTTTTTATTTTTTTTTTGGATTGTTAAAAATATATCTACATTTGCATCGTTGATTAATCAACGGTTAATTATGCAACTAATTGATATATTAAAGACAAACGAATTGCTGTATATCCTTAACGGAAGGTTATCTGCAGCATTGAACAGACATCTTAACAGAAAATTCCGTACGGCCGGTTTAGACATTACCACAGAACAATGGGGAGTACTTGTGTGTCTGTGGAACAAAGATCAGCAAACTCAACAAGCTCTCAGTGAGCAAACTAATAAAGATAAAGCCAGTATAACAAGACTACTCGACGCACTGGCTAAACACGAACTAATCATCAGGCAATCCGACCCGGCCGACAGGCGAACAAACATCATACACCTTACCGGCAAGGGGAAAGAGATTGAGCAAAAGGCAATGGTTCTGGTAGAGGAGTCTATTAATCAGGCTATCGAGGGTATTAGTAAAGAAGATATTCTCTTTACCAGAGATATTACCATGAGAATTCTCAACAATTTAATCAACTGATTTTTTTAAAATGAGAAACACACAGTGGAATTTTTGTAATTAAATAGTTGCAGCATCAACTAATTTTGTAAGTATATGTTAAAAACCTTTAAAATAATAATTTAGTATGAAAAGAATCATGTTATTGATTTTCTTGTCGGCAGCGACGGTTAATCTTTTTTCACAAAAGATTCTCACTATTGAGGAGTGCAGGAAATTGGCATTGGAGCACAACAACTCACTTCTTATTTCTCAGGAGAAAATCAAAGTCGCAACGGAAATGAAAAGAGCTGTTTTTACACAGTTCCTCCCCAATTTTGCAGCGACAGGTACCTACTTATGGAACGAGAAAAATATTTCGTTACTATCCGAAGATGCTCTCTTGCCTGTCGGTTCTATGATGGCAGATGGTTCATTCGGTTTCAGACAGGATCAGGTAAAGAATCAATGGGTGCAAGTTGCTCCCGGAGTTTACGCTCCTCTCGACGCCAATGGAAAACCATTCGATCCTAAGGTTGAACCCGGTAAAATAATCTGGAAAGATTACGCTTTGCTCCCAAAAGAGGCAATGGAAATTGATGTTAAGAACGTGTTTGCCGGCGGAATAGGTTTCACTCAACCCATCTTCCTTGGTGGAAAAATCAGGGAGCTTTACAAAATCTCCAAGTATAATGAGCAATTGGCGCAAGTCCAGAACAAAGAGGAGGTTACAAATTTGTTGATTGAGGTAGATGAAGCCTATTGGAGGGTTGTTTCGCTCGAAAACAAGGTGAAATTGGCCAAAGAGTACTGCAATTTGTTGAGTAAACTCGATAAAAATGTGGGTATAATGATTGAGGAGGGGGTAGCAACTAAGGGTGATGCGTTAAAGGTAAAGGTTAAACTTAACGAAGCCGAAATGATGTTTACCAAAGCCGATAATGGTCTCCGTTTATCGAGGATGGCTCTGAACCAGCTGTGCGGTATTGAGCTGGATTCGGTTTATGAACTGGCAGATGATAACCTCGGCACCGGGTATGCACCTGCAGGTACGCCGGATATAGCATCTGCACTTGCGAAAAGACCGGAAATTGAGTCGCTTACTCTTTTGGAAAATACTGCGAAATCGAATATTAAAATTATGGAGTCGCGTTTTATGCCTAATGTGGTTTTGACCGGAAATTATCTTGTTTCGAATCCGAATTTTTACAACGGTATTAGTAATTCATTCAGCGGTATGTTTACCGTTGGGGTTGCTCTTAATATTCCCTTGTTTCATTTTGGCGACAGAATTCATACTTTGAAGGCAGCCAAGGGGCAATACAGAATTGTTCAGTATAAGATGGCAGATGCCAAGGAGAAGATTGAACTGCAAATAACTCAATCGGGATTTAAAATGAGCGAGGCTGTGCGTAAAAACGCTGTTTGTGAAAAGAACATCGAAAAAGCAGCTGAGAATTTGAGGTTTGCGGGTGAGGCTTTTGAAGCGGGGCTTGTTGGGAGTACCGATGTGATGGAGGCTCAAACTGCCTGGCTGTCGGCCTATTCTGAGAAGATTGACTCTTCCGTAGAGGTGAAATTGTGTGAATTATACCTCAAAAAAGCATTAGGATTAAGTGTAAATAATTAAAGAAAATATAATATTATCATGAAAAAGTCAGAAAATAAAAATAGTCTGTTAATCGGGTTGGCAGTTCTGCTTGGAATTATAGCATTGGTTTCAATAATAGGATTTTATGCAGCCAAACCTGAGCCGTTGATTTTGCAGGGCGAGGCTGAGGCTACCGAATTCAGAGTTTCAGGTAAAATTCCCGGACGTATTAAGGAGTTTCGCACACAGGAGGGAATGAATGTAAATAAAGGCGATACATTGGCGGTTATAGACAGTCCGGAACTCTTTGCAAAGCTTGACCAGGCTAAGGCTGCCGAATTTGCTGCCGAGGCTCAGAACAGAAAGGCAATTAAGGGTGCTCGTCAGGAGCAGATTGCAGGGGCTTATGAGATGTGGCAGAAGGCTGAGGTTGGTGTCGAGATTGCCCGTAAGTCGTTTGACAGAGTTCAGGCGCTTTATAACAAGGAGGTTATTCCTGCCCAAAAGAGAGATGAGGCTGAGGCGATGTACAAAGCTGCCGTTGCTACCTCGAAGGCGGCAAAATCTCAGTACGATATGGCTGTGAACGGAGCCGAAAAGGAAGATAAGGAGGCTGCTTTGGCCCTTGTTTCCAGAGCAAAAGGTGCTGTTAATGAGGTTAAGTCTTATCTTGGCGAAATCTATGTTATTGCACCTGCTTCCGGTGAAGTATCTGAGATATTTCCAAATGCCGGTGAGCTTGTCGGTACCGGAGCGCCGATTTTGAGTATTACCGATTTATCGGATATATGGTTTACTTTTAGCATAAGAGAGGATATGTTGGCGGGAATGACTCCGGGCACAAATATTAAGGTTAAAATTCCTGCTTTGGGCGAAACCCTGTATGATGCTCAGATTACTTACATGAAGGCAATGGCCTCTTATGCAACCTGGCGCTCAACAAAGGTTAGCGGACAGTTCGATGCTAAGACTTTTGAGGTTAAAGCTAAACCGCTTTCTAAAATTGAGGCTCTTCGTCCGGGCATGACTGCTATTATTGAAAAGGTTCAAAAATAGTAACCGAAATGACTTATTCAGGGTTTAAAAAAGTTTTTAAAAGGGAGTTGAAGAAGATGTTCAGCAGGCCTGTATATCTCTTTTCGACTGTTTTTGTAATGGGCTTTTGCGCAATCTTCTTTCTTACTCTGTTTAAGGAGGGGTTGCCCGAAAAGCTGCCGATTGCAATTGTCGATATGGACCAATCTGCAATTTCGAGGCGTTTTTACAGGGAGATAAATGCTACCGCCAGCACTGAGGTGGTTATGCGCTGTACAAGTTATCAGGAGGCCCGTGAGCAGATGCAGCGCGGGAATATTTACGGGTTTATTGTGGTTCCTCAAAATTTGTACAAAGATTTGCTTGCCAATAAAAGGCCTGTTGTATCTTTTTATGTTAACAACTCATACTTGATTGCGGGTACTCTCAGTTACAAGGATATGATGACTATGTCGGCGTTGGCTTCGGGGGCATATCAGAGGGAGTATCTCAGGGCCAGGGGAGTGGGGGAGAGTTCAATAATGGGCAGAATACAGCCGATTGTTATTGATTCTCACATGATTGGTAACCCATGGGCTAATTACGGTATATATTTGATTAATATTTTGTTGCCGGGTGTATTGCAGCTTCTGGTTCTCCTGCTTACTGTCTTTGCCATTGGGATTGAACTGAAGGAGCGGACGTCGCTTAACTGGCTCGAAGAGTCGGGCGGGTCGCTTGCCGTTGCTCTCGCCGGCAAGCTTGCACCTTACACTGTGCTGTTTTCGGTGTTGGGTATTGCTGTAAATATTTTGTTATACAAATTTATGGGCTACCCGTTTCATGGTAATTTCCTCTTTATGTGTGTCGCTACTGTTCTTTATGTGATTGCTCACCAGGCGGTGGGAATATTTATGATTGGTCTCTTTCCGGTGTTGCGTGACGGGATTAGTTTTGCGGCTCTTTACGGGATTTTGTCGTTTACTTATGCTGGATTCACTTTCCCGATTGAGGCTATGCCGCCATTGGCTCAGGGTGCAAGTATCCTCTTCCCCATAAGACACTATTTTAAGATTTATGTGAACGAGGCTCTTTTAGGGGTGCATACCGGTCAATCGTTAATCTACATTGCGGCATTGCTTGCTTTCCTTGTGCTTCCGTTTATTGTCTATTACCGGTTAAAAAATGCTCTTATTAAACAAAACTATCCGATTAAATAACGATTCTATCTGATTAATAATGGTTCTACACGATTAAATAAATTATGGTTAAAAAAAGCATAGGCCTTCTCAAATTTATTGGGGAGGGATTTAAAGACTCTTATTGGATGTTTCTCAATGAGTGCCGTAATATCACTAAAGATACCGGTGTGATGATTATCTTTTTCGGAGCGGTTCTCATTTACCCGCTCCTTTATAACGGCATATACAAAAATGAGGCTGTTTATAATATTCCCATAGCTGTTGCCGACAAATCTTCATCTGCACAAAGCCGCGAACTCTTAAGAAAAATTGATGCTGCTCAGGAGGTGAAAATTGCGTATCGTTGTACATCGCTTGCTCAGGCACAGAGTCTGTTTGAGTCGAGAAAGGTGCACGGGGTTATATATATTCCCGAAGATTTCGGCGATAAGCTTAATAACATGGAGCAGGCTACGATTTCGATATATAACGATATGAGCAGTTTCCTCTACTACAAGGCGCTTACGATGGCTGTGAATTATGCGACGCTCGACGAAAATCATGAGATTCAGGTTACGCGTTACAAAAGTATCGGTGCGGCAGATGAGCAGAGTGAGCAGTTGGTAAAGGCTGTGCCGTATAATGATATTGCTTTGTATAATCCCGGCGGCGGGTTTGCAAGTTTTTTGCTGCCTGCTCTTTTGATTCTTATTCTGCACCAGACTCTCTTTTTTGGTATCGGGATGTTGGCGGGTACTGCCAGAGAGGAGAACAGTCATCACTCTCAGATTCCTGAACATTTGAGAGGTAAGGGAATCTACCGGGTAGTGACAGGAAAGGCGGCGGCTTATTTTGCAATATTCTTTGTTTTAAGTGCTTATGTGTTGGGATTTATTCCGAAACTCTTTAATCTGCCGCACATAGGAAATGTCTGGACGCTCGCCGGCTTTATGGTTCCATTCTTGCTTGCAACAATATTCTTCTCGATGACAGTGTCGGTGTTTGTAAAGAACAGGGAGACGGGCCTCATTTCGTTCCTCTTCTTTACACTCATTTTGCTCTTTTTGTCGGGATTTTCATGGCCTCGTTCCAATATGAGCGATTTCTGGCGTTATGTTTCCTACATCTTCCCATCGACACACGGCATTCAGGGCTACATTAAAATCAACTCCGCCGCGGCAGATCTGCCACAGGTGCGCTTCGAATACATCAGCCTCTGGATCCAAACCGGAGTCTATTTCATCCTGGCCACAATGACCCTGAGATACACAGTGAGAAAGGGGACTGGGGACTGGAGACTGGAGACTATTGATTAGTGACTTGGGGTTGGTGACTAGTGATTAGTGACTGGAGACTAGTGATTAGTGACTTGGGGTTGGTGACTGGTATTTTGAAATGCAAATCGCTGCTATTTTAATAGTCTATTACAATAGTTTTAGAATGTTATTTTGCTAATTGTAGATTTCTTTTTACAACTTATTGGTAATTAGGTTTATATGGTATGATGTGCCACGCCGTGTGGCACATCATTGTTTAATTAACAGGTTTGCAGCGTGTTGCGCGAGCGATTTGCAAATGCTTGGCAGTCAGTAGTTTGCAAAAGATGTGCCACGCCACGTGCCACATCTTTTATAACAGACAGAATGGTAGATAGTTACAAATCGCTCATGCAGACATGTGCACCTCATAACAAATCGCTCATGCAGACATGGGCCCCTCATAATTTTGAGTCGTTATTGCAACTAACCTATATTCATGCATATATGGCATGATGTACCACGCCGTGTGCAACATCCCTTATGTTAAGAAGCAATATAAATTTGTTCTCATATTTTTTGTTTTTACCACACTTTTGAGTAATTTTGCTCACAGCATTGAGTAAAATAACTCAATGCATTGAGTAATGTATAAAAGACCGGAATATCATACAGTTATTGAGAGACTTCGGAGTCAAAGGAAGTTTCTTCAAGTTGTTATGGGACCTAGACAAGTAGGTAAAACCACTTTAATGAAGCAAGTATTGAATGCTTTTAATGGCGAAATTCCGTTCCTTAGTTTCACGGCAGATAATGTTCCCGCTACTCAAAGTTCTTGGATTACAGATTGCTGGGCAACGGCACGGGCTCAAATAAAAATGGGCGGCTACAAGGAGTTCATATTGGTTATTGATGAGATTCAAAAACTCAAAGGCTGGAGCGAGGTTGTTAAAAAAGAGTGGGATGATGACACTAACAATGATATAAATCTGAAAGTGATTCTGTTAGGTTCTTCAAGGATTATGATTCAGAAAGGCCTTGCGGATTCACTTGCCGGCCGGTTTGAAACAATTAAAATGAGTCACTGGGGTTATACAGAAATGCAGGAAGCCTTCGGCCTCACACTCGATGAATATATGTATTATGGCGGATATCCGGGATCTGCATCGCTCATAGAAGACTCCGACAGATGGAGCCAATACATTAAAGATTCAATTATAGATGCCACAATAAATAAGGACATTATTTTAGAAACTGTAATTTCAAAACCGGCATTACTCAGGCAAACTTTTGAGCTTGGAGCGGCTTATTCAGGGCAGATGATTTCTCTTACAAAATTCATGGGTTCTCTTCAAGACGCTGGGAACACAACAACATTATCGGGCTATCTTAATGCACTTACAGATAGCGGATTGTTGACCGGTATTCAAAAATTCTCTTTTGATACAGCCAGAAGAAGGGCGAGTATTCCAAAGTTTCAGGTTTTTAACAGTGCTCTCCGGAGTGTATATTCGGGCTATACGTTTAAGGAAGCTTTCATGAATCCTAAAGTATGGGGGCGTTTTTTTGAATCTGCAATAGGTGCTCATATTGTAAGTTCAGCTTTTGCAGGTAGTTATGAGGTTTTTTACTGGAGGGATGGTAATTCAGAGGTAGATTATATAATCAAAAAGAACAATAAAACTGTAGCGATTGAGGTTAAGAGTAATCACAGTGCTATTAACAGAGGCCTGGCAGATTTAAGACAGCGCCAAAATCTGCACAACTCTCTTGTTGTAGGCCCGGGAGGAATGGATGCCGGACTATTCCTGAGTACAAATCCTGCAAAACTTTTTGAATAGACAATTATAACAGTACAAGTCAGTCCATTAAACTTTTGTAAGCCTCGCTCCTTCGCCCCTGAGGCAAATTAACGTCGAAATATTGTGCCACACCACGTGCCACATCTTTTGTAAGGTATTCAGATGCATAGTCAAATAAAGGCGCAAGTGCAAGAATAAAGATAAAAAGCGTGGGGCGAAAAAATATGTCCTATTGCAATACCGAATTGCTTACCCGGCTTTACAAGTTTGGGGGATTTTCCGTGCAGATGCAAAACCGGTACTAATTACAATTTTAAAGTTATTAATTATGCCCGAATTCTCTAATTTTATAATGTCCGATTTTTGGGGAGCAGGTCATCGCGGCTGTAACATGATGTATTTTGAAAACTTAGCCTTTATTAGAATTACTTGATTTATCGGCTCTTTTGTGCTCAAGAACGTAAAAAAGATAAGTGACAATGATAGCAAATCCAAGCGCATATAGTATTGACACTAGAGGTTGCCCCGGAGTTATTACGATTTGGTATGAAACCATAATCGAGTATTGGAATAGAAAGAATATCCAATATTTATAATTTTTAGAGTTTATCATTTATACGTATCATAAATAATTTTTCCTGTCTCAAACACTGAACCAACCCCTGCACTAACAAATACTACTTCTAGGGTTAGAGGTCCTGTGATTTAGATTCATTTCATCAATATTTAATTTTAAGAAAGAGTTAGAATAAGATGAAATAGAGTTATTTAATTGATTTTTTTGCTGTTCGGACACTTTATTAAATTTATTATTTTTTGATATAAAATCTTGTGTGGTTTTATTAACAATATCAAAGAGAATCGTACTATTTAAAGATTTAAAGGCTGAAAATTTGTTATTATCATAAAAAAACTTCAAGTAGTCACTATGTATATGGGAGAGTTTGACACATTTATTAAAGATCATAATCTTATTTTGATTAATTTCTCCATTTTTTTGACAACTACTCAAACAAAAAAATGTTAATAATAGAAGAATAATCTTTTTCATAATTTTTAAGTTTTTTTAATTTAAAATTTGATTTTTAAATTTATTCAGAATATCCTTGATTAACAAATTATTAGAAGGCATCGTTGGTTCTTTTAATTGCTGACATTAATGAAATATCATAACTTGCTAATAGTTTGCGGCAGTAAGTATCTAAGAATGTGTTATATAAATACTTGATAGTTGCATTATGCTATTTAATTTGCTTGTAACAAGCATGTTACATATTCCGACAATGAATTTATGCAAATAATTAATTCCAAACGGGAATCGTTACAGCTTAAAAATGTGGATATTAAAAATCTTACGTTGCATTAATGCCATTGATATAATTCAAGAAATACTATTTAGAGCGCAAAATTCTATTACATGGTTCAATATTCCCCGAAAAAATTGAATTTGATGGAGAAAATATCGAACCAATTCTTACTATAAAGTTTTGGAGCATATATTTTAGATAACCAACATGTTAAGTGGAGAAAAAAAGAAGAAACAGATAAAAATTCTGTTTCTTGCTTTTCTGTACCCGGAGCCGG
>CAZOOH010000049.1:0-10899 GCA_964581375.1 uncultured Muribaculaceae bacterium | reverse complement strand
ACAATTTTGTTCCTATGCTCAAGGGTACGGAATAATGAGGGGAGCGGCCGCGGATGGCCGCTCTGCCCCAAAATCCTTACTTAATCCTTATTTAATCCTTATAAAATCCTTACTTAATCCTTATTTAATCCTTATAAAATCCTTACCAAAACCTTATGATACAAATAAAAACATTCTATTTCAACGATTTGCGAGAGTGCACCTACGTGCTTTGGGACGAAACAGGAGAGGCAATAATTGTCGATCCCGGCTGCTACAGCGACAACGAAAAGGAGAGATTAGCCAAGTTTGTGGAGTCAAACAACCTTAAACCCGTGAAAATAGTACAGACACACGGACACTTCGACCACATAATGGGGAGCGCATACGTAAGCAAAAAATGGAATCTGCAAACATATATCCATCCGGGCGATAAAAATCAGCTTGAGAGAGCAAAACAATATACCGAAATGTTCGGCTACACAATAGAGCCGCCAAGTACCCAAACGATTGATTTAGAAGAAGGAACAGAGATAAAATTCGGCAACTCCACACTAAAAGTAATGCACACTCCCGGCCATACAAAAGGAGGAGTTTCAATATATTCACAAGAGATTGGCAACAAATTTGTTCTTACCGGCGATACTCTCTTTGCCGGCAGTATCGGACGAACCGATTTGCCCGGAGGCGATTACGATGAACTGATGGAGAGCCTGTTAGACAAATTAGTGAAGTTGGGCGACGATTACAGAGTACTTCCGGGACACGGGCCCGAAACCACAATCGGAGAAGAGCTCCGCTCAAATCCCTTCCTTCGGTACGAGTAGTTCCCGACCGAAAATAACTGACCCGGGCGTAAAAAGAAATTTATGGAAACAGATAACAGCATAGTAGTTACCGGTGCAAAAGTGCACAATCTGGATAACGTCAATGTCACAATTCCACGGCATAAATTGGTGGTAATAACCGGTTTAAGCGGCAGTGGAAAGTCCTCTCTCGCATTTGATACAATATTTGCAGAGGGTCAGCGACGCTATATGGATACACTCTCTTCCTACGCCCGGCAATTTATGGGAGCATTGGAACGACCCGACGTTGAGAGCATTACAGGACTTAGCCCGATAATTGCAATTGAACAAAAAACAACAGGAAAAAACCCGCGTTCGACTGTAGGAACAATTACCGAAATCTACGATTTTTTACGACTCTTCTACGCAAGAGCGTCTAAAGCCTATTCTCCCGCCACGGGGCTCGAAATGGTCCGATATACCGACGAGCAGATAATACAGCTTATAATGAGCGATTATGGCGGGAAAAAGGCCATATTGCTCGCCCCTTTGGTTAAAGGAAGAAAGGGACATTACAAAGAGCTATTCGAACAGTTCAAAAAGAGAGGCTTTATGCAGATGAGAGTAGACGGTGAAATATTTGATCTTTCGACTATTACCCCTCTTGACCGTTACAAATCGCACTTTATTGAACTGGTAACCGACAAACTTCTGCCTAGTCCATCAAGTGAAAAGAGAATCAGGGAATCGGTCCTCACAGCGCTTTACCACGGAAAAGGTTCTCTTGCCGTCGAAGATGTAGAGAGCAAACAGTTACGCCACTTCAGTAAACATCTTATGTGCCCCGCAACCGGCATCTCATACCCCGAGCCTGCGCCACATACATTCTCCTTCAACTCGCCTCAGGGAGCCTGCCCACACTGTAAAGGTCTGGGAATGATTTCAAAAGCCGATTTATCAAAAATTATACCCGACAACAAAAAGAGCATAGCAGCCGGAGGAATACAATCACTCGGCCCTATGCGCGACAACATAACATTCAAAATACTGGAGAGCATTGCCAAAAAATATGAGTTTTCGCTTCACGACCCAATAGCTGAGTTACCCGAAGAGGCGCTGGATCTCATTATTTACGGGTCAGACGAACTATTCAGGATTGGAGGAGGAGGAGCAGCTTCACACATGGTAAACTTTTCGGGAGTAATTTCGAGAATTGAACAAACAGAGCGCGACAGCGACGATTTGTATCTCAAAAAAGAGCGCTTCATAGAGGAGATTGTTTGCCCTGTTTGTAACGGGAACAGGCTGAGAGAAGAGTCCCTTAACTTTAGGATTGACAATAAAAATATAGTGGAAGTAGCAGCAATGGACATTGATGTCCTGGCAGATTGGGTTGCCTCCCTTGAGTCTAAACTAGATGAAAAACAAAAACTTATAGCCAAAGATATAATTAAAGAGCTTAAAGACCGAATCGGATTTCTGCTTAATGTCGGGTTAGGCTACCTCTCTCTCGACAGAGCTACCAAGTCTTTGAGCGGAGGCGAGAGTCAGCGGATAAGACTGGCTACCCAAATAGGTTCAAAGCTCGTAAATGTGCTCTATATTCTCGATGAACCAAGTATAGGGCTTCATCAGCGCGACAATTTGAAGCTCATTTCCTCACTCAAAAATCTGCGCGACGAAGGTAACTCCGTAATTGTAGTCGAACACGACGAAGAGATGATCAGAAGCGGCGACTGGCTCATCGATTTAGGTCCCGGAGCCGGCGAAAAGGGAGGGCGTTTATTGTATTCGGGAGAGCCAAATGCAATAGAGCAGATACCAAACGATCAAATTACTAAGATGAAAAGCCTTAGTCTTGAATACCTTAAAGGAATCAGAACTATCGTTACGCCTACTGCAAGAAGGAGCGGAAACGGCAAATTTCTGGAATTAAAGGGTGCTGCCGGAAACAATCTAAAGAGTGTCGATATAAAGATTCCGCTTGGATGTTTCGTGGGAATTAGCGGAGTGAGCGGAAGCGGAAAATCTTCTCTTATTAACGAAACCCTTATGCCTGTTTTGAGCAATCACTTCTATCGCTCGCATTATAAGGCACTTCCATATAATGAAATAATCGGTATCGAAAATATAGATAAACTTATTGAAATCGATCAAACACCCATCGGCCGAACCCCGAGAAGTAATCCTGCCACCTATACCGCACTTTTCGGCGATATCCGGAAACTCTTTGAAGAGACTCCCGATGCCAAAATCAGAGGTTTTAAGGCAGGCAGATTCTCGTTTAACGTCAAAGGGGGCAGATGCGAGGAGTGCAGAGGGGCAGGTTTACAGGTATTGGAGATGAATTTCTTGCCAAGTGTACATGTTAAGTGCAAGGTTTGCAACGGAAAAAGATACAATCCCGATACCCTGGCAGTGAAATATAAGGGAAAATCCATAAACGATGTCCTCGAAATGACTATATCTCAGGCACATACATTTTTTGAGCATATTCCAAATATCGCAATCAGGTTAAAGGCATTGGAGGAGGTAGGTTTGGGATATGTGAGGCTGGGACAGCAATCTACCACGCTGAGCGGAGGCGAAAGCCAAAGAGTAAAACTTGCTGCTGAGCTCTCCAAGAGAGATACCGGCAACTCTTTTTATATTCTTGACGAACCAACAACCGGGCTCCATTTTGAAGATATCAGAGTCCTCCTTTTGGTACTTCAGCGACTGGTCGATCAAGGAAACACAGTAGTTATAATAGAACACAACCTCGATGTACTCCGTGCGGTAGACTATATTTTCGATATGGGACCTCAGGGTGGTTCAAAGGGGGGAGAGATAGTTGCACAGGGTACTCCTGAGCAGCTAAAGGTAAGCCCAGATTCAGTTACAGGACATTATTTGTAATAAATTATTATAAAATGATAACAATATTTTGTGAGAATAACGGTAAAAGTTATCAATGTGAACCGGGTACAAAAGTGAGTCAGCTCATCGATGAAGCCGGAATAAAACTTGATTGGCCAATTCTGGCTGCTATTGTAGACAATCAACTTAAAGAGCTCAGGTTTGAGCTCTTCGTAACCCATAATGTGAGGTTTGTGGACTATACTCATCCGGACGGATACAGGACGTATCTGCGCTCACTCTTCTTTGTTTTGCAAAAAGCGGTCGCCGATTTGTACCCTCAATACTCTCTTTTGCTCGATTACTCTCTGCAGAACGGGATGTACGGCGAACTCAGGGAACTTGTAAATATTGAAGATGAACCTCCGAAAAGTGTTGCATTGGGGGAGGATGAAATTCTGAATATTAAAAAGAGAATGCAGGAGCTTATTGATGCCGATTTGCCATTTACCAGAACAAAGATGAGAACCTTTGAGGCGGCTAAACTCTTCATTGCACATAATTGTCCCGAAAAGGCTTTTTTACATACTGAGAGGGGTAAGTTCTTTACTACTGTTTATTTTCTTGACGGCTATCCCGATCATTTTTACGGCCCTTTGCTCGATTCTACCGGTTCTCTAAAAGTATTCAACTTTGAGTCTTTCAGCAGAGGGTTTTTAATTCAGGCTCCCAACCTCACAAAACCTTATGAAATTGTTAAAACTCCTTATCAATACAAGCTTTTTGATGTATTTAAGGAGTATTCCGACTGGTGTTCTATACTTGGGGTTAAAAATGTTGGAACTGTAAATTCGGCTATTAAAAAGGGTAGGGCAACGGGACTAATTCAAATAGCAGAGGCTCTTCACGAAAGAAAATATGCCAATATTGCCGATGAAATTTTTAAACGCAGAGACAACATAAAACTTGTTTTGATAGCAGGACCGTCGAGCAGCGGTAAAACGACAACCTCTAAGCGTGTTGCTCTACAATTGAAGGTGTTGGGGCTAAACCCGGTAGTAATTGAGATGGACAATTACTTCCACGATAGGGTGGATACTCCGCGCGACAGCGACGGTAATTATGATTTTGAAGTATTGGGTGCACTGGACGTTGAATTTTTGAACCATCAGTTAAAGGAGCTGCTTGAAGGGAAAAGGGTTGAGCTGCCCAAGTTTGATTTTGCCGAGGGAAAAAGAACTTTCAGAGGCGACTACCTCACATTGCAGGAGAATGATATTCTTATAATGGAGGGTATTCATGGTCTAAATCCCGGCCTCACTTCGCAAATAGACGACTCTATGAAGTATAAGATTTATGCGAGTGCCCTCACTTCGCTTTCGCTGGACGAAAACAACTCAATTTCTACTTCCGACAATCGTCTTTTAAGAAGAATTGTGAGGGACGGCCGCTACAGGGGAGCATCTGCCGAAGATGTTATTTTACGTTGGCCAAGTGTGAGAAGAGGTGAAATTAACAATATTTTCCCATACCAGGAGAATGCCGATATTATGTTTAACTCGGCTCTTATTTTCGAGTTGCCATTATTAAAATACTATGCAGAACCTCATTTAAGGAGGATTCCGCCTAATTCGCCTGCTTCGGTGGAGAGTATCAGATTGCTAAAATTCCTGTCGTACATTCAGGAGTTGCAACCGGAAGAGATTGCAACTGTTCCGCCTACATCGGTTATGAGAGAGTTTATCGGAGGCAGCAGCTTCAGCTATTGATTATCGTTGAGAGAGCCAATCCTGAGGGTCTTGTTTATTTGTTCCGTTCCACAACTGGAAGTGGATTTCCGATCCGTCTGAGGTTTCGGCAAGCGATCCTAAATTTTGCCCTGTTACTACTTTATCGCCGCTTTTAACCCTTACCTTTTCGAGTTTGCAATAAAATGTAAAGTAATTACCGTGTTGGACGAGTACACATTGATTGTACCCGGGCATCATAAGCACCTGTTTTACTACTCCTTCAAAAACGCAATATACATCTGCTTTTGGGTCAGTGGCAATATTCACTCCGTTGTTAAAAGGGAGTTTTATATTTTTATATATTCTGTGGTTATGTTGGCCGAATGCATCTGTAATTTCGCCTCTCTTTACGGGCCATGGCAATTTACCACGATTGTTTTCGAACTTGTCGGAAAGTATTTTGTCTTCGGGGCTCTCTCTGTACGATGGTTTGCTCTTGTCTTTAACGGCTACGTTCAGGATTCTTTCAATCTCTTTATTTAGTCTGTCGACCTCTTTCCTCTTGGAAACTAACTGGTTTCTAAACTCTTTCTCTTTTTTTGAGAGTTGGTTAATTATCTCCTGTGCACTCTTTTGCTCTTTTTCGAGTTTTTGAGCCTCTCTTTTTTGAACCTCTTTCGTGTTGAGCGATTTTGTCTTAATTTTTCCTAACTCTTCTCTCTCTGCCCGTATCTCACGTTCCTTTTGTTTTATATAATTTGCTTTGGAGCGAACGGCATCGGCGTAATTCCTGAAATAGACCCATCTGCGATACCCTTGGCTCAGGTTCTCGCTTGCAAGGACATACGAGAGCCACATTTTTTGGTCTCTGTTTTTATATGAAGTATAAATCAGCTTTGAATATTGTCTCTTAAGGTAAGAGTAGTTGGTTTCAAGGTTATTAACGGCCTTTTCTTTCTGATCTATTTGGAAGTCAATTTTTTTGATTTCGCTTTCTAACTCTCGTAACAGCCTGTTTCTGGTAGATATTTTACGTTTTATCAGATTAAGCTCTTTAATGCCTGACTGTTGTTTGCTTTTATTAAGAGAGAGTTCTTTATCAAGTTGAGCAATCTCCTCTTCAATCTCTTTTTTGCGTTTGGCCGGGTCGTCAGATTGGGCCTGCACTGCATTTACAGAGAGGAATAAAAGTAAAATCAACAATGCCTTTCTAAACATTATTTCATCTCTTTTTTACGAGTGGCAATTTTTTCTTCTATACCCAGCGATTTATCCAAAACTTTGGCCTGGTCCCAATAGATAAATGCAAGATCGTACTCTTTAAGTTTGAAAAGAGTTTCGGCGTAATGGTCCAAAATGTCGGCATTCTCCTTGCCTCCATACAGCATTGCTTGTTTGAAGATTCCTTTTGCCTCAACGTAGCGTCCCATTTTATAAAGTATCCAGGCAAAAGTATCCAGATATGTAGAATTATTCGGTTCGCTGTCGATGGTTTTTTTGCTCATTTCGTATGCCCTGTTAAGACTCTTCTCTTCGAGACTCAGGTAGTAAGCATAGTTATTGAGGGTAGGAACATTATTGGGATCAATCTTTAAAACCTTTTCGTAGTATTTAAACGAGCTCTTTTTATCGCCGGTCTGGAAGTGAAGATCTCCGAGAATTGCCAATGCGTTTGTTGTTGCCAGTGTATCTTTTGGATTAGCAGCGGCTAGCTTTTTATAAATTTCTATTGCCTGCGGTATTTTATTTGTTCTCACGTAAGCAAGTCCTCTTAATTCCAGTATATCGGTTGCTCCGGGAAATTTTTCAAGAACAAATTGACTCTCCGATAAAAGTAAATCCCACTGCTCCTGATAGTAGAGTATAGCCAGATATTGCCTGTATGCAATTTTGTCCGAAGGGTAGTTCAAAATATTTTTCTGCAGAACCTGGGTAGCTTGTTCAGCTTTTCCGGTTTGATACAGATATCCCGAATACTCATAAGCGACAGTACTGTCTTTGCTGTGTGCATTATAGGTGTTCATCATCATTGTGTCGAACTGAGGCAAAAAAGTCTGAACAAACTGGGTGTTTTTTGTAAGTTCTTTTAAGTATGATACTTTCATGGAAGGATCAATATTGCTGTCGGAGAGAAATGGATTGATGTTTTCAAAGTACAAATCGAATTGTCGTTTTACTCTGTAATACTCTGCAATGCCGAATCTTGCCGGAGAATATGAAGGGTCCATCGAGAGTGCCTTTTCATATTGTTTGCGCCCTAGAGAGTCATTTTGATTGTTCATGTACAGATCGCCGAGAATGGCACTTGTACGCGGAGTAGGAGATTCTTTATCGTATTCCGATAATATGTTTCGGGCATCATCTGCCTTGCCTTCATAAACGAGTATATTGAAACGAGTGAGTACTGTTCCTTCGTTCTTACCTTCGATTTTTTCTATCTCATCGATTATAAGTGAAGCTTTGTCATACTGCTTTTGCTGTATATAAAGGTCAATCAGATCGTCATAGAGAGTAGTCTTTTGAGGATACTCACTTCTTATTTTATCATAGACCTCTGCTGCTTTGTCGAGCTCTTTTCCTATTGTATATAATCGTGCAAGTTGAACAAGATACCAGTAGTTAGCAGGGTCAATCTGAGCCGCTTTTTGAACGTATATGAGAGCGTTTTTGTAGTCGCCCATTCTCATATATATATTGGAGAGGTAATAATTGGCAAGGTCGCTGGAAGGGTTTTTTGACACGAAAGTTGTCAGAAATTTCTTTGCTTCGTCAATATTCCCGTACTGATATAGTTTTATTGCATCATAAATTGAATATTCCTGAGCTCTTGCGTTTTTTTGAGCAATTGCCTCAAAAGGAGCAAATAAGAGAGAAAAAAATATTGCCCCGGAAATGATTAATTTGTACATTAACATATATTTAGTGGTTGCAAAGTTAATTATTTTATTACCTTTACAAACATTCATGCAGCATAATACTTAATTTTTGCATCTTACAATTAGATCAGATGGATATCCGCAATGCAGAAAACATCGGGGAATGGGAGTTAATAAGCGCCTGTACTAAGAAAGATCCTAAGGCTCAGAGACTTCTGTACGAAAAGTATTCATCCAGGATGCTCGCCGTATGCTTACGGTACACAGGCAACAGGGATGAAGCACAAGATGTACTGCACGACGGATTCATTGCGCTCTTTGATAAGATAAAAAGCTACAGTGGCACCGGTTCATTTGAGGGGTGGATGCGAAAATTTTTTGCCAATACTGCACTTATGCACCTGAGAAAAAAGGATATCCTTAAATATCCCGAAGATTTCTCGGCTGTCGATAAGGAAGTATACAACGAACCTTCCATTTTAAACTCAATTGCCGCCAAAGATCTGTTGCGACTTATCGCTTCGATGCCTCCGGGTTTCAGAACGGTGTTCAACCTTTATGCAATTGAGGGTTTCACTCATCAGGAAATCAGTGAGTCATTGAAGATTTCCGAGAGTAACTCCCGTTCTCAGTTGAGTCGGGCAAGGGTATGGTTAAAAGAGCATTTATCTGATTTAAACATTTTGTGAGATGGATTTTGAAGATAAAATAAAAGGTATTATTGAAGGTGCTTCCGAAGCTCCCGATGCTTTTGTGTGGGAACGTATAAGTTCTACACTTAACGCAAGGGCAAGAAGAAGGCTTTACTTCAGAAGAGGGGCGTATTCTGTTGCTTCCGCTGCTGCGGTAGCTTTATTGTTGTTTATAAATTTTGACGACAGTAATGTGAGGAAAAATTCAATTGAGGTTGTTCCTGCAGGTAAAATTACTGCCGAAGTTAAAGAATCTGCCATTCAACCTCAGGCTTCAGCAAATACAACAATTGTTAATAAAGTGCACAAAAGTAAAAATGTGCATAAAAATACTATTGAGGTAATCCCTGCGGAAACATTGGCAGCAATTTCCGCCGAAGAGAGTTCTACTCTTAAAACTCAGGAACCTGTTGTAAACGAGGGAAATCAATCTGCTCAAAATAAAGAATCTGCACAAACCGTTTCTAAACCGGAAAATAAATCGAAGGAGGTATCTAAAAAGCCTTTCAGAAATACCATAGCAGATGTTTATATGCCAACAGCCTCTAAAAAACTATCGAAATTTAATGTGAGTGCATACGCGCATATTAATACTTCTTACGAAAACAGTTCAATGAACATGTATGCTCCCGGTATTGATCTTGACGACAGTAAGACATTTATGGCTCCGGGCACTCAGTTCTATATTGAGTCCGATGTTAAATACTCTATCCCAAAACAGTTTGGTGTTCAGGTGCAGTTACCTTTTAAAAACAGATATGCCATAAGTACAGGTTTGACATACTCCTATTTAAGAAGTGAGGTAAAAACGACTCCTACCGGTGGTGAGAGTAATACAGTAATTACAGAGCTTCAATACATCGGTGTGCCTTTGAATCTGTTTTATAACATTATGAGCAGTAAAAGGCTTAAGGTTTATGCGAGTATCGGCGGAATGGTTGAAAAAGGAATTAATGCAAATATCATCGTCAGAGGTATGGGCATTGCCGACAGCGAAGTGAGTTCTACGATTAAACCTCTTGCACTATCGGTAAACGGTGGAATGGGTATAGAGTATCTTTTTAACAAACACTTAGGAATCTATGCCGATCCTGGCCTGACATACTTCTTCAGCACCGATCAACCGATCAGTATCAGAACAGTTGAACAGCTTCAATTCAAATGTGAAGTTGGTCTCAGATTGCATTTGTAGTCCATTTTGTCTAACTTTACAAAAATTTCTGAGTTGTCTCATACTGCCATTGTAATTCTAAACTGGAACGGTCAGCATTATCTGGAAAAATTCCTGCCCGTACTTATGCGGAGGTCTTCTCTTCCGGATGTTTCTGTTATTATTGCCGATAACGGCTCTACTGATGGATCCGTCGAATGGGTTAGTCGTCACTATCCGAAAATCAGAGTTATTACTCTCGATAAGAATTATGGTTTTACCGGTGGCTACAACCGGGCATTGGAGCAAGTTGAGGCAGATTATTTTATTTTGCTCAATTCCGATGTGGAGGTGACCGAAAATTGGCTGCCGCCTTTAATCGAGAATATGGAAAAAAATCCTGAAGTGGGTATTTGTATGCCAAAGATAAGATCTCACTACCAAAAGGGGCTTTTTGAATATGCAGGTGCTTGCGGTGGATTCATAGATGTATTTGGATACCCTTTTTGCAGAGGAAGAATTTTGTCGAATATTGAATGTGATAACGGACAGTACAATTTTGACCGTGAAATCTTTTGGGCTTCCGGAACATGTATGATGGTGAGAGCCTCGATTTTCCGTGACCTTGGAGGTTTTGACGAATCTTTTTTTGCTCACATGGAGGAGATTGATTTTTGCTGGAGGGCAAAATTAGCCGGATGGAAGGTATGGATATATACCGACTCTGTAATATATCATGTTGGCGGAGGTACTCTTCCGAATAACTCTCCTAGGAAGCTTTTCCTGAATTATCGCAACAATCTGCTCATGATGTACAAGAATCTGCCCGCATACAGACTTCATATT
>CAZOOH010000048.1:0-10910 GCA_964581375.1 uncultured Muribaculaceae bacterium | reverse complement strand
AGTAAAATAGGATATTTTTTGTTACATTTGTGTTAAGTAATTTAAACATGAAACAAACCGAAGAAAATCTAAGATTTCAGACTAAACTGCAAGAGCTTTTAATGGAAATCTCAAACACTTATATAAATCTGCCTATAGAACAATTCGATGAAAAGATTAATATTTCTCTTAAAGAGCTTGGAGAGTTTGTAAATGCAGATCGATTCTACATCTTTGACTATGATTTTGTAAAACAAACTTGTACAAATACACATGAGTGGTGTGCCAAAGATATTGAGCCGCAAATCGAATATCTTCAAAATGTACCTTTGGCCGAAATCCCTGAATGGGTGAATACACACGTCAAAGGCGACATAATGTACATATACGATGTCGCTTCTTTAAATTACGAAGAACGACTCAGGCAGATTCTTGAACTTCAGGGAATCAAAAGCTTATTGACAGTTCCGTTGATGCAGGAAAATGGTTGCATCGGTTTTGTAGGATTTGATTCAGTTAAAGTTAATCATGAATATTCGGCAGAAGAAGTAAATCTGCTTAAAATATTCGCAAAAATGATAGTGAATGTTAAATCAAGACATAAAGCCGACAGCGAATTATTGGAAACCAATAGAAAGTTAAACTTTTTAATGAATAATCTTAGAGGAGTTGCTTTCAGATGTGTAAATAATGATTCCTGGACAATGGATTTTATAAGTGAAGGAGTAAAAGAGCTCACAGGTTTCAATTCAGAAGATTTTATTTTAAATAAAACCAGAGATTTTAATTCAATTATCCACGAAGAAGACCGGCAGAAGGTCAGAGAAGAGATTCAAACATGTATATCTGCCAAAACACCATATACAGTTGAATATAGAATAATTTGTGCAGATTCTTCATTAAAATGGGTTTGGGAAAAGGGACAAGGAATTTATAACGACGATGAGTTAATTGCATTAGAAGGTTTTATTACCGAAATAACAGATCTAAAAAATGCCGATTTTAAACTTAAACAGAGTGAAGAGAACTATAAGAACATTTTTTATAATTCACCTTATGGTTATTTAATTATTTCGGATGGAAAGTTTATTGATTGCAATATTACTGCTCAAAAAATAATAGGAGGGAATAAAGAACAAATTATCAACTCTTCACCGTCTGATCTGGCTCCTGAATTTCAACCTAACGGCAGAAAATCACTGGAATACGCCAAAGAACTTGATGACTATGCATTATCGTACGGTGATTTGAATTTTGATTGGGTTCATAAACGATTTGACGGCTCTGAAACACTTACTAACATTACTCTTACTAAAATAACATATGAAGATAGAGAAGCAATTTTAACTACATGGAAAGACATTACAAAAAGCAGGGAGGCCGAAAACCAGTTACGTAAACTTTCCATGGCTGTCGAACAGAGTCCGGTTAGTATTGTCATTACCGATTTGGATGGAAATATCGAGTATATAAATCCAAAAGCATGTGAAACTACAGGATATTCTTATGAGGAACTCTCCGGCAAAAATCCAAAAATTCTTAAATCCGGAGAGACAGATGATAAAGAATATTCTAATCTTTGGGACAATATTACTACAGGTAAAGTTTGGAAAGGAATTCTTCACAATAAAAGAAAAGATGGAGGGTTATATTGGGAGTCTTCGACAATTGCTCCAATTACCGATGAAAAGGGTAAAATAATTAATTTTCTTGCAATTAAAGAGGATATTACCCACAAACGACAAATTGAACAAGCATTAATAAACAGTGAAAAAAGACTTAGTCAAATTATTGAGAATAGTCAGACTGTAATATGGGAAGTAGATACATCCGGTTTATACACCTACTTAAGTCCCTTATCGTCTATTGTTTACGGATATTCACCCGAAGAATTAATTGGAAAGAAATATTTTTATGATGTCTATCCGGATGATTTAAAAGATGAATTTAAAAATGAAGGGTTAAAAATAATAACTAGTGGTAAAAACCTCGTCAATTTTGAAAACCCGATATTCAAAAAAGATGGTTCATTAATTTGGGTAACAACAAACGGGACTCCCGTTTACGAAAATGGCATAATTAAAGGTTACTTGGGAGCCGACCAGGATATTACTGCCAGGAAATTGGCACAAGACGAACTGCTTAAATTCAGAACAATCTCCGATCAGGCCAATTATGGAACAGCGATAGCAGATTTTAACGGAATTTTAATATATGTAAATGATGCATTTTCGCGTATGCATGGTTATGAAGCCGGAGAGTTGATAGGGAAACCGCTTACGTGTGTTCATAGTCAAAACCAGCAGTCCAGGGTAAAAGAGTTGGTTAATCTAATGAAAAAAAATAGCGGATTTAATGCATTAGAGGTAGGACATATGAAAAAGGACGGAACAGAGTTTCCAACTTTAATGAGTACAAAAACAATTTTCAATAATCAAAATGTTCCCCTCTATTATTCTGCAACTGTTATCGATACAACCCAGCTTAAAAAGAATGAGGCCGAAATTAAGAAGTTATCGCTTGCCATTGAACAGAGTCCTGTTGCAATTCTGGTTACCGATCTCGATTCCAATATTATCTATATCAGCCCGGCATTTACCAGAATTACAGGATATACATGGGAAGATATAATTGGCAAAAAAACAAATATTTTAAAATCAGGCAAGACAGATGCCAGCACATACGAAGAGTTGTGGGAAACCATTAAGTCAGGTAAAACATGGTATGGTGAATGGATGAATAAGAAAAAAGATAAGTCTATTTACTGGGAAAAAGTATCAGTAAATCCTATTACCGATGAAAGTGGTGCGATAATTAATTATATGGCTATCAAAGAAGATATTACAAATCGAAAAGATTATGAAAGTGAAATTTTGGATTTGAATATTAATTTGGAAAGAAAAATTCAAATCAGGACAGAAGAGCTGGAAGAAATAAATAAAGCTCTGCTTACAAAAACAGAAGAACTTGAAAAATTCTTCAGTGTAGCATTAGATCTGCTTTGTATCGCAAATAATGAGGGATATTTTATTAAGGTCAATAAAGCATGGGAACAACTGCTTGGTTTCTCCGTAAAAGAGATTGAAGGAAGTAAATTTCTTGACTATATTCATCCTGATGACATTAATAACACTTATGATATAATGACTGTATTGGATAATAACGAGACTGTAAGAGGATTTACAAACAGATACAGGACAAAATCAGGTGAATACAGAAACATTGAATGGCACAGCGTTGAGGTGAATAATATGATTTATGCTGCTGCAAGAGATGTAACCGAAAGGGTTGAATTCGAAAAGAGTTTAACAGAGAGTATAGAAAAAGAGAAAGAGCTAAATGAACTAAAATCTCGATTTGTATCAATGGCATCTCATGAATTCAGAACTCCACTTGCTTCTGTAATGATGTCTTGTGAAACACTTATATCATATTGGAAACGATTAGACGGCGAACAAATAGAGGCAAAGCTTTTGAATATTAAAGAGCAGGTTAAACACTTAGGAGGAATTGTTAATAATGTTATGCAAGTTGCAAAAATCCAGGAGGGAAAAATAGCATTTAATCCAATCGAAATTGATTTTGTTCAATTGAGCAGAAAAATTGTAACCGATTTTAATTCAGTTTCTAATCTTAAAAACAGTATTACCTATAAAAGTGACTTTGAGACAATTCCGATGACTTTAGATAGAAGTCTCATGGTTCATGTTTTACATAATTTAATTTCTAATGCAATAAAATATTCACAGCCTGACCCTATCATTGATATTGAACTGAAAAGCGATGAGGTGAACATAATTTTATCAATTAATGACAACGGTATAGGAATACCTGAATCTGACAAAAATCATCTTTTTGAGCCATTTTTCAGAGCAGGAAATGTAAAAAACATAGAAGGCAACGGCCTGGGTTTAAGCATTGTAAAAGAGTCCATCGAATTGCACGGCGGCAAAATAAGTTTTTACAGTAATCAAAATAAGGGATCAGAATTTAAAGTATATCTTCCCAAAACTCTAATATTAAAATAAAATGAAAAAAATACTTGTTATCGAAGACGAAGACTCTCTAAGAAACGATATTGTCGATATTCTTAAATTTGAAGGTTTTGAAGTATATAATGCAGAAAATGGAAAATTGGGGATACAATTAGCTCTTAAAAAACTGCCCGACCTCATTTTATGTGATGTCATGATGCCTGAGGTTGACGGATATGGTGTTCTAAAAGAGTTACGTGCAAACAACTCTACCAAAATTACCCCTTTTGTATTTATAACTGCTCTCGCCGAAAGAGAAAACATTCGATCAGGAATGGAGCTTGGTGCCGATGACTATATCACAAAACCTTTTGATAGAGAAGAGTTACTGAATGCAATCAACTCAAGGTTAAAAAAATCGAACGATGTCATTGAACATTCCGAGAAAATTTTGTCGGAACTTAAACTTAATCTCATACATACTCTTCCACACGAATTGAGAACTCCTTTAAACGGAATCATTGGATTCGGTCAAATTTTAATGGATAATCCCGATTCATTGGAGCCTAATATAATTGAAGAGTACGGGAAAAACATTTACAATAGCGGTATGAGGTTGTACAGGCTTATCCAAAACTACCTGCTTTATGCCGAACTTGAACTCAACAAATTTAATGTTGCGCATGAAGATGAATTAATTGATGCAGATTATATATTTAAATCGGCGGCAAAGAAATCTGCACGAAAAAATAGTCGTTTTCATGACCTGATAGTCCAAACAGAGAGTTCGCAAGTAAGTATAGGGGCAAAAGAGTTAGACAAAATAGTCGAAGAGATTACTGACAATGCTTTTAAGTTTTCAAATTCTGGATCAAAAGTGATTTGTAACTGTTTTACTAATGATAAAGAATTAATAATTGAAGTAAAGGATACAGGAAGAGGAATTTCAGAATCCGACCTAAAAAAAATAGGAGCATATATGCAATTCGACAGGCTTCATTATGAGCAACAGGGTTCCGGATTAGGTCTTATAATTTCCAAGAAAATTACGGAGTTATATGGAGGAGATTTTAGAATTGAGAGCACCCTGGGATCGGGAACTACAGTTACGATTAAATTCCCGAAGTAAATTTTTAAACAAAAAATTTTGGCAGCAATTTTTGCTGCTTTTTTATTTTTCCATTGCTAGAGCCTTCATTTCGCCGGGCATCTTTTCAATTGCATACCTCAATGAAGTACGAGGCATAATCTGCTTATTTTTGAGGACATAATCAAAAACTTCATCTCTGTGCGAGTGGTCGGCAGATTTCAGCAACCAACCATATCCTTTTTGAACCATATCGTCTTTATCGGTAAGAAGAATGTCACAAATTTCAAATATATCGTTCAGGAAAAGACCTCTCTTGGCAGGAATTATCAAAGAGACAGCAGCGGCTCTTTTCATCCAGCGATTTGGCGAAAGTGCCCAACCTTTGAGAACAAATAATTTTTCGGGGAACATCTCAAAATATTCGCCTAATGTATGATTGCAGAAAGTATCGCACGAAGCCCAATTTGTGATATAGTTACTCACCCACTTTTCAAATAGAATTAAATCATCTGCTTCAAATTTTTTATGCATCATGTATGACCAATTACAGGCAATAAAGGTCTCTTCTATTATTTCCGATTTCCAAAACTCTTCGCAAAAATTAAATAATTGTGATTTTTCAAGTTCTTTTACAAGTTGAAAATTTTCTTTGGAAATTTTACCGACAAGGGCAGACTTTACCCCATAACATTTTATACTCTCTTTAAAAAAATATTGGCTCGATTTTTTGGTATTTTCATCGGAACTTTCTCTTAGTTCGAACCTTACCTTTTCAATGACATCAAACGTTTTCATGACAAACTAAAATATAATTTCAAAAGTACCAATAAAGTGAAGAGTATCCTAAATTCTTACATTTTTTTAAATAATTTTTGCGGTAATCATTAATTATCATAATTTTATAGCAATTAATTACAATAAAAATGAAAACAAGATTAGTATTATTCCTGGTATTAGTTTTATCTCAATCCTTATTTTCTCAAGAGAAATTCAAATTCGGAAAGATTTCGGATGAGGAGGTTAAATCAACTGTTGACGAAAAATTTCCTGATGCATCTGCTGTTGTACTTTATGAGGAGATGGATACCCGATTTACTTTTGACAGACCCGGAGGAATAGGAATCATAAGCAGATATGTTGTTAGAATTAAGATACTTACTAATGACGGAATAGATAATGCAAATCAATTCATTTCTACAAGACTTGGCCGATCAAACCTCGATAATGAGACAATATCCGGATTTACAGGTTATACGTATAATTGGGTAGGCGATAAAGTCGAAAAAACAAAATTGTCTAAGGAAAATATTTTTGTAGAAAAAGTAACAGAGTATTTATCAAGAACAAAATTCGCCTTTCCGTTAGTAAAAGCAGGTTCGGTTATAGAGTATAAATATGAATTATCATCTCCAAATTACAGTTATTTGGAAGGATTTAAATTTCAACGCTCAATACCGGTTAAGTACAGCAGATACTTTTTGCAAATACCTGAATATTTTACATTTGACACAGATTTGAAAGGTTACGAAAAAATAAAAGTGACAAAAAGTCAAGAAAACGTAAGTTATCTTTTAACAGAAGGGAATACTCTTTCGTGTTCAAGTAATAATATATTATTTGAGGTAACAGATTTGCCTTCACTTAAGGACGAAAACTATGTCTGGAATTTAAACGACTTTATGACAAGAGTTACCCTTGAATTGAAATCGGTAATGATTCCCGGAAGTGTATATAAGAATTTTTCTTCGTCGTGGGCAGCCGTAAATGAAGAGTTATTGAACTCTTATGAATTCGGCAAACAACTTAATTCAAAATATTTCAAAGATGAATTAAGTGCTCTTATCACACCACAAATGGATACTTTGCAAAAAATCAGAGCAATTTATAATCTTGTTAAAAGCAGGGTTAAATGGAACGAAGTAAATTCTCTGTGGATAGAGAATCCAAGGGAAGCCTTAAAAAAAGGAATAGGAACCAGTGCCGAGATAAATGCTCTTCTAATTTGCGCTTTAAAAGAGGCCGGTTTAAGTGCTTATCCTGTTGTCACAAGTTTAAGAAATCATGGCAGAATTCCGATTTCTCACGCTACCATTGATTATCTTAATTATTTCATTGTGGGTGTAGTAGTAAATAACAAACATGTTTACTTAGATGCATCGGCAAAATTTGGCGATCTTAATGTAATTCCTGTGGTAGCTATGTCGGACTATGCAAGATCGGTTCATCCAAATGTTTTTTCCAATTGGATTGATCTCACGAATCTCACAAAAAGCAGTAAAAACGTCAACATGTCAATAACATATGACTCTGATGGTTCAATAAGCGGTGATTTCTCTGAATATGTTACCGGTCAATCAAGATATATAAAACGTATCGAATATTCATCTGCAAAAAGTGAACAGGAATATATTGAAGATATACAATCTGACTTAAACCTGAAGATAAAAAATTTCTCAATTTCCGGAAATGACAGTAATTCTGAATCTACAACTGTAAGTTTTAAATATACTAAAGGATCAAATGATTTGGAATCAGAAAAAATATTCATTCAGCCCCTTTTTGCATCGGACTTTATAGAGAATCCTTTTAAAGCAGAATTCCGAAAACTGCCAATTGAGTTTTCTTTTCCATATACATATTCTTTAAATATATTTTTATCGCTTCCCGAAGGTTATGAAGTTGAAGAACTTCCATTACAAAAAAACTACTCTTTACCTAACCGAGATGCAACTTTAAATTTTATTGTGGGATATAATCAAACAACAAATTCAATCTCAATGAAATTAAGATTTGAGCTTAATAAAATTTTGTTTTCGCCACTTGAATATCCTCAATTACGAGAGTTCTTTGCACTATTTTCCAATATAGCAAATTCTCAAGTAGTTTTAAAAAAGAGCGCAAAATGAAAAGGACTATACTTGCAGCATTATTTATAGCCATAATTGTAAATCTTTATGCACAAGATTACCCGGTGTCGGCAATTCCCGATTCACTTAAAAAAGGCGCTTTGTGTGTTGTAAGATTCGAAAGTTGCTCTTTCGAACTGTATAACTTAAGTTCAGGAGTGGAAAAGGTTACAAAAGTTATTACAATACTTGAAGAGAAAGGCAATACTTACGCAAATGTTGTTATTCCACTAGACAAGTTCAGTCAACTAAAGAGTTTCAAAGGAGAGATTATTTTAGAATCGGGTAAAGTATTTAAAAAAATCACTAAGTGGAATCTGACTACGTCTGAATTTTCTACTAATCTTTCAACAGACGATTATACCTCATTCTACAGTTGTACATCGCCATCATATCCATATACATTCAGTTATAGTTACGAAGTGGAGAAAAAAGACGGAATTTGGTATTTCCCCTCATTTCTTCCGTCAGTTCCGAATATATCAGTACAAAAATCCACTCACACAATTAAAGTTCCAAAATCAATTACACTTCTTTACAGGGGCAATGAATTATCTCCATCACCACAAAAAGTTGCCAAAAATGAAGATACCACTTATACATGGATTGTAGAGAATAAAATCGCAGTGAAGCCGGAGCCATTGTCTCCAGAATATATAAATTATGTTCCCTTTGTTAATATTATCCCTAATAAATTCATTATAGAGGGATTTGAAGGAAATTTCTCTTCGTGGCAGTCAACTGGTATGTTTTTAACTAAGTTACTGGATAATCGTAATGAATTGCCGGAATCGACAATTTTAAAAATCAAAGAACTTATTACAGATGACAGGGTTGAAACTATCAAAAGAATATATGATTACCTACAGAAAACCACCCGGTATGTAAGTATTCAACTTGGTATTGGCGGTTACCAACCGATTAAAGCGACAGATGTGGCTATAAAAGGTTTTGGCGATTGTAAAGCTCTTTCAAATTATATGAAAGCTCTTTTAGCTGTTGCAAATATTGAATCGGAGTATTGTATTGTAAATACCGAAAAACGTGAGTTTTACAAAGAATTCAGCAGCTTAAATCAAGCAAATCATGTAATTTTACTAGTGCCTAATCAAAAAGATTCAATTTGGATTGAATGTACTTCAAAAGATTATCCATTTAATTACGTTCACAGTTCTATTGCCGGTCACGATGTTTTATCGGTTAACGGAGAAAATAGCAAATTATTAAAAGTTAGAGACATCCCGGATGAATTGAATTCAACAGTTAATAATATTACAATAAAGTTAAATCCGGAAACCACAACTACTATCCAAGTTAATAAAAAATTAAGCTGTCACAACATAGAAGATTACATAGAGTTTGCGCTATTTTTAGATGAAAAAGAGAAAGTGAATTTACTTTCAGAAGAGCTTCATATTCAAAATATGAAAATTGAAAACATAAAAACAGAGTATATAAAATCTTCTACGCCGCAAATTCGAATTGACTATACTATTAATACTCAAAAATTTTTGACCAGCTCTCAATCAAGACTATTTGTACCAATTAACCCGTTTAGAGATAGTTTTGGAAGAGTTTTTACTTCTGAAAACCGAAAATTTGATATACAAATTGATGAACCGGTGTTTTATACCGATTCTGTGAGCATTGCAATTCCAAAAGGATACAAAATTGAAGCACTACCTAAACCAATAAACTTTATATCAAAATTTGGAAAGTTTAAATTCAACGTACAACCGGAAAATGACCAAATTCAAATGATATTTGATATACAAATCCCACGAGGGAATTACCCTCCTTCAGATTATACCGATATCAGGAACTTTTTCGGAATAATCGATAAATGCTTCGGAAATAATTTGATTTTAAAAAAGACAGACTAAAAACAGATTAGAAAATTACAGAGAACTTAAAATTCATAAATCTCAGAATATCTTCCACCTCCAAAGAGCCCTTCTCGATTATCGCTTCAGTACCACTGTCAAACAGTTTACCCATAACGGCACCGTTTGCTGTTGCGACATACACTTGTCCGTCTGATTTTTCATATACTGCAAAAGTTTTAGGCATCATAGTTCCAATTTTCTTTCTCTCATCTGCCTTTAACATCTCAGATGAGAACTTTCCGTTACAATATTGAATAATTGAGAAATTTCCGATAGGCTTACCACCGTTTAACTGCACCTCTTTATTCTGATCAATTACCGAAACCACATGCCAACCCGGTTTGGAATTAATCCTCTCTGTAATAATGGATACAGTTTTGTTAAAATCATAGGGACTTTTCATCTCTTTAATCATCATTTTTCCGGCAGATACGTTTATTGCTGCACCGGTAAAAACAACACCGGCCAATACTCCAATAAACAGTGAGACAATTATTATCAGTTTTAATTTCATTTTCAAATTTTATTAATTGTTTTATAATTTAGTGTCAACGATTATTTACTCCTCCTGAATGCAGATTTTTCCGTTTAAAGCAGCCATTGTAGTCCTGTATGCAACAATCAGAATTACACTTACCGAAGCTATAAGTAATAACCATGAAATAACTTTGAATTCAAAATATGATGTCACTTGTAATGCGGCTAAAGAGGCCACTGTTACTGCTGTGAGCGGAAATGTAAATGCCCACCAGGAGATATAAAATTTAAGTCCTACAAATTTACGGGACATAATGAGCAACAATAAAAGAAGGAAATAGGCAATAAACAGGAGTAATAACGAAAAACTATCCCAACTCATTGTCATCCTCATGTATGATACGAACCCTATTGCCGGAGGGGCTAATAAAATAAAGAGTGTAGGTATGAATTTTTCGGGTATATGATCATGAAATATCGTTCTGTAAAGAAATAGTGTAAACAGGATTATCCAAAAGAGTATTCCGATGGAAAAATAGAAATAGGAGACAAATGATGGGGCAAAATCGATACCGTTTATTGGAATCAATAAATTCCC
>CAZOOH010000047.1:0-10978 GCA_964581375.1 uncultured Muribaculaceae bacterium | reverse complement strand
CGTGGCCACCTGCCTCATGATTTACAACAGCACCGTATTTTGTCATAGTACTTGAGCCTCTGCTTACCGGACAAAGAGCAATAGCCTTGCCGTCGCTCCACATCCAGCAAGTACCTGCGTATCTGTTTTGGTTCAGTATAACCACAATCAATAATTTCTTTAATTTTTCTGTCGTCATTCCGGGTAAGGTGAGTGCATAGGTATTAACTTTTGCATAATCTACAGTTAATGAAGAACCTCCCGTAAACTGAGTGTTAAAAACAGTATTTTTTGTTATTGATAAATCTGTTTGAGTAATTCCGCTGTCTTCCGAAAACGAGGCCATCTTATATATCTTAAAATAATTCCGATAAGTATTGTAAGGTTCCACACCCAAAAATGCAACGATACCTTCATCGGCATTCTGATCAAATAATCCGCCAGCCGCAAAATCGTTTGACTGGTATCCGTCTCCTAAAAACAGGACTTCACATGGATAGGTCCCGGAGGTATTTGTCTGATATGTTTTATACTCTCCGTCTTCGTAAAAGTCGGCAGCAGAGCCGGTAGTAAATGAAATCTGAGTACCATAAGCAGTTCCTGCACTGTTTGTTGCATATGCGCGCAAATAATATGTAGTTGAAGGAGTTAAACCTGTAGCATAACTTGAATAAGTCCCTGTACCGGTACTGTTGGTTGTTTTACTGTTAGATGTTGTAGGATTTTGAGAAGTACTCCAACATACACCTCGTGCAGTTACAGTCGCTCCTCCTCCGTCCGAAACATTGCCTCCGCTCCTTACTGTCGTTGAGGTTATTGATGAGGCAGCCGTTGTTGTTATCGCAGGCAGATTCGCAAGCGTCGTAAATGAAACTTGTGAGCCGTATACCGTTCCTCCGCTGTATGTTGCGTATGCTCTCACATAATAAAGAGTTGCAGGTGACAGCCCGGTTATGGAACTTGTAAACGTACCTGAACCTGAACCGTTAGTAGTTTTACTGTTCGAAATAGTAGGATTTTGGCTTGTACTCCAACATACTCCTTTTTCGGTTATAGTTGTACCCCCCGAAACAGTTACATTTCCTCCGGATGAAGCTGTAGATGATGTAATGGAAGATATTGAAGTTGTTGTCACTGTAGGAATCACAGAATTTGTTGCAAAAATCATCTGACTACCGTACGATGTACCTGCACTATTGGTCGCGTAGGCACGTACATAGTAAGTTGTACCCGGGTCTAAACCGGTTAAACTGCTTGTGAAGCTACCTGTTCCGCTGCCATCGATTGTCTTACTGTTGGCAGTTGTAGGATTTTGGCTTGTACTCCAGCAAATACCCCTTGCCGACACCGTTGCCCCACCGTCAGAAGTCACTGATCCACCTCCCGATGCGGTAGTTGTCAAAATAGATGTAATTGCAGCTGTTGTAACAGTAGGTGCTACTGCGCTGGTATTCAAAGATAACTGACTTCCGTAAGATGTTCCTTCAGAATTAGTTGCATAAGCTCTTACATAATAGGTTACTCCGGGTGTTAATCCCGAAATTGCACTTGTGAAGCTGCCTGTGCCGCTACCATCTGTGGTTTTACTGTTTGAGGTTGTAGGGTTTTGAGTTGTACTCCAGCAAACTCCCCGTGCTGTAACCGAAGCTCCTCCGTCGGAAATTACAGTGCCCCCGGAAGCGGCACCTGTAGAAGTTACTCCGCTTATTGCTGCTGTCGTTACTGTTGGAGCAACGGCCAATGTAACGAAAATCATCTGACTCCCGTATGAAGTACCTGCACTGTTGGTTGCGTATGCACGAACATAATAAGTCGTACCCGGGTCTAAGCCGGTTAAACTACTTGTGAAGCTCCCTGTTCCGCCACCGTCGTTTGTTTTACTGTTGGCAATAGTCGGATTTTGGCTTGTACTCCAACAAATTCCCTTTGCAGTAACAGCAGCACCACCGGCATCGGTAACATTACCTCCTCCTGCAGCAGTGGTCGAAGAAATTGAATTTATTGCAGATGTTGTCACAGTTGGAACAGTTAAGCCGCTTGTGAAGCTTACCTGATTTCCGTATGCTGTACCTACACTGTTGACAGCATAAGCCCTCACGTAATATATTACTCCTGGTGTTAATCCCGAAATTGTACTTGTGAAACTCCCTGTGCCGTTACCATCTGTGGTTTTATTGCCGGCAGTTGTAGGGTTTTGAGAGGTACTCCAGCAAACTCCTCTTGAAGTTACGTTACTTCCTCCGTTATTCATAACATTACCTCCTGATATTGCACCTGATGATGTTACATCGGTTACCGCAACGGTTGACAAGACAGGCAATGTTGCAAGAGTAGTAAATACAATTTGACTCCCATACGCTGTACCCGCACCGTTTACAGCGTACGCTCTGGCATAATAAGTAGTGCCCGGGTCAAGTCCTGTCAGGTTACTTGTAAAGCTCCCTGCTCCGTTGCCATCGGCTGTCTTACTGTTTGTAGTTGTGGGGTTTTGATTTGTACTCCAACATACCCCTCTGGAAGTAACAGGCGAACCTCCGTCATTAGTGATTGTCCCTCCCGAAACTGTACTGTTATAAGTTAATGAAGTTGCAGCAGATGTTGTTAATGAAGCCGGTTGTATTGTAGTAGTAAAACTTTTTTGTGCTCCGTATGAAGTACCTGCACTATTTACCGCATATGCCCGGACATAATAGGTAATTCCAGGAGATAAACCCGATATTGTACTAACATAACTGCCTCCCGGGGCATTATAGTTAATTGAAGTTGATTCAGATTTTAATGTCGAAAATACCCCTGAACTAAGCAGAGCAATGTCTGAATCAGATGTTTTCGAATCACTCACTGTAGGATTTTGATTAATACTCCAGCAAACTCCCTTTGAAGTAATTGTTCCGCCACCGTCATCGGTAATTGTGCCTCCGCTCTGAGCACCCGAAGATGTAATTTGAGAAACATCTGCCGTAGAGACAGAAGGTGCAATTGCAAGTGTTTTAAAATTTAGTTCATTTCCGTAAGATGTACCAACTCCGTTTGTAACATAAGCTCTTACATAGTAGGTGGTTCCGGGTAAGAGTCCGGTTAAACTGCTGGAAAACACTCCGGTACCTGTTCCGTCAGTTGTCTTAGTGCCTGAAATTAGCGGGTTTTGCGATGTACTCCAACAAACACCTCTTGCCGTAATTGCACTCCCCCCGTCAGAGGAGATATTACCTCCTCCTGTCGCACTGTTTGCAGTAATCGCACTTATCGTTGTTGTTGTAAGAACTGCGACAGTTGCTTCTGTAGAAAATGAAATCTCATTCCCATAATTAGTACCAGCTTTATTTGTAGCAAAAGTTCTCACAAAATATTGAGTCCCCGGATTCAGTCCGCTCAATGTCCAGTTAAAACTGCCCGACCCCGAGCCATACCTTACAACATTATTATTTAAGGTCGGACCCGAAGTATTTGCCCAACAGATTCCCCTGTCGGTAATTTCGGCACCACCGTTAGACACAATCGTAACAGTTCCCGAAGCACCGTTAGATGTTACCGATGCAGCTTGTGATGTTTGCAATTGAGCAAGAGTTATCTCTTTTTGACATCCGAGAAAAGATGCAGCAATAATTGCCGTAAGAATAAAGAATTTCAAAGAAGTTTTCATGGCAGAAGCATTAATAAGCTAATTTAAGAAAATTTCGAGTCATTGTCAACAATATTCAGCAAACTGAACAATCTGCAAAAAAGAAAATCTGCGATTCAAAATCGAAACGAAATCATATCGAAATTTATTTTATCAAAACAAAATTTATATTTTTGTGAAAATAACCAATTTTTATGAAAAAAAGCATTCTATTTTTCGGCAGATCAATTCTAATTTTGATTGTTGTTCTTTCAATTAACAGTTGTGCCAAAAATCCTCAATTTAAGAACATTGAAGGATGGAGCCCCGAAATCAATAATCGGTTGAAAACATTCCTGGATTCAACTCTTACATTAACCGAAAGAAAAGTTGCCGTTTTTGACGGCGATGGCACAGTATTTGGCCAAGTGCCTCACTATCTTGCCGATGAAGCTCTCTACAGATACGCTGATCTAAATTATCGCGATAAAACTGACAGCCTCTCTCTTGTCAAAATGAAGATTCTCGAAGAGATGGTTGCAGATGGTAATAATGTAGGAAAACCATATGTCGAAGATCGGGTTCATTTTCTTACAGGTATGACACCTCAAGAGGCTGCCGAAGTAGGATATCAGTGCTATTTAGAATCTTACAAAGGAAAATTCTATCCCGAAATGAAAGCCTTGATAGAGAATCTGAAAGCTTATGGTTTCGAAGTTTGGATTCTTACAGCTTCACCTGAATCACTTTATCAAAAATTCATTGCTCAAGAACTTAATCTGCCTGACATCAATGTAGTTGGCGCAAAATCAGTAGTTGTTGACGGGAAACTTACCGACGAAATCGTAATGCCTATTCCACAAGACGATGGAAAAGCCAATACTATACCTACTTTCATTAAGGCTCGTCCTCTTATTGTAGGAGGTAACAGCAGAGGAGATATGGATATGCTGAATCAATCGAAAGGTTTAAAGATTGTTGTCAATCCGGACAGTATTACTGTCAGAGGGGAAGAAGACGGGCCAATGCACGGGTTTACTGTAAGATCTTACTGGGAAAAAGAGGGAGCACTTATAGTCAATTGTAATGACGTAAGAGATACCACAGTTCGCTTTCATACGACCGAGTGGAAAATACGCGAAAATATCGCAAACCCAAAGAACGCAAACCCAAAGAAATAGATAATTCCCTGTTATTCAGGAACTATAGAAACTTCTATACCGATGTCATTAAGCTTCTCAAGATATTTTTGAGGAGCTTTATTGTCTGTAATAACCTGATCAATCTCAGAGACATCGCAGATTTTACTTAACCCTCTTAATCCGAATTTTGATGAATCGGCCAAAATAATAATCTTCTGGGCAGCTTTCATCATGATTCTGTTAAGGTTTGCTTCTAACAGATTTGTGGTTGTGAGGCCGAATCCGGTATCAATTCCGTCAACTCCCATATAAAGTTTACTGCAAGAGAAATCTTGCATCATTTTCTCTGCGAAAGGGCCAACGACCGAAACCGAACTGTTTCTTAAAATACCCCCAAGCTGTACCACTTCAATATTTGGATCTTTGGAGAGAACATTTGCAACATTAACCGATGCTGTGACAACGGTAAGGTGCGAAGCGGTTGAGATCTCTCTTGCAAGAGAGAGTACTGTTGTGCCGGAAGCGATTATAATAGAGTCATTGTCAGTAATAAGAGAGGCTGCATAAGAACCTATTGCTCGTTTTTGCTCTGTATTTATTTTCTCCTTCTCATTAACGTGCCTGTCGTTAATGTAAGGGTTTATCAAAATAGCAAAACCGTGGGCACGGTACAACAAATTCAGCGATTCAAGATAACTCAGATCTTTTCTGATAGTAACTTCAGAGACATTGAGCTGGCTTGCAAATGATGTAACTGATACAGAGCCTTGTTTACGTAGGATATCAAGAATATATTCATGCCTTTCATTCAGATTCACTACAGTTGAATTAAAGGTACTCTTTGCCATTGTAAGTTTTTAAATTTTGTCACTAATATACAATATTCTTTTATTTTAAAAAACTGTGAGTATAAATATTGAAATTTTGCGGGATTTTTTTTGAACTGAAATAATTTTTTAAAAAAAATTGCACAAAATGTCGCTACGAAAGTTATATTTGACTTAAAATTTTGGCAAATTAAATTTTGTTATTAGATTTGTTTCGTATCTATTAAAATTACTTTCGAAAAGAAACAAGAATTGATAAAATAATAATATGAAACGCGAAGAATTAATTAGTAAAGTATCCGACGAGTCAAAAGTGTGGGATATGATTGTTATTGGTGGTGGTGCCACCGGACTAGGGGTTGCATTAGATGCCGCACTAAGAGGTTATAGTGTGGCAATGCTTGAACAACACGATTTTGCTAAATGCACTTCCAGCAGAAGCACAAAGCTTGTTCATGGTGGAGTCAGGTATCTGCAAAAAGGTGATGTAGCCCTTGTCCGGGAAGCATTAATCGAAAGGGGTCGTTTAAAACACAACGCTCCTCATTTGGTTAAAGACCAGACTTTCGTTATTCCAAACTATACTCATTTCGACAATCTATTATATATCTGCGGTCTTACCCTATATGACATGTTGTCCTGGGGTGGTTTAAGCTTAGGAAGGTCTCTGTTTGTTTCGAAAAAGAGAGCTTCAAAGTATCTGCCTACTATAACAACTAATGGACTTAAAGGCGGGGTAATCTATCATGACGGTCAATTTGACGATTCTCGCTTAGCTGTGAATCTTGCACAATCTTGTAACGAAAACGGAGGATGTGCTGTTAATCATGTCAAAGTTACAGGCATTTTGCATGACCAGGTTGGAAAAGTTGCAGGTGTTATTGCCGAAGATATGGAGACTAATAAAAAATATCAAATGAAAGCGAAATCGGTCGTAAATGCTACCGGTGTTTTTGTTGATGATATTATTCAAATGGATAAGCCTTCGGATCATCGTTTGGTTAAACCAAGCCAAGGAGTTCATTTAGTATTTGACAAATCGTTCCTGAACAGCGACTATGCCCTTATGATTCCTTCAACTTCTGACGGCAGAGTATTGTTTGCAGTTCCTTGGCACAATAAAGTTGTGGTTGGAACAACCGATATAGTCAGAGAAAAAGCCGAACTCGAACCCGTACCTTTAGAAGAGGAGATTGATTTTATAATGAAAACTGCGGGTTTATATATGACTCGTAAACCGGAGAGAAAGGACATTCTTTCAATATTTGCCGGTCAAAGACCACTTGCAGCACCAAGAAAAGAGGGGAAAAGCACTAAAGAAATTTCAAGAAGCCATAAAATTATAGTTTCCGATAATAATTTGATTACAATTACGGGAGGTAAATGGACTACTTATCGCAAAATGGCCGAAGACACTGTTGATCAGGCAATAAGTCTAAATTTAGTCGCACCTAAAAAATGTCAGTCAAAAAATTTCAAAATTCACGGTTACAAACCTAATCCCGATTTGTCTAATCATATGTATGTATATGGTTCAGATATGGCAGCTATCGAAAGATTGGCAGATTCTAATCCAAAAATGGCCGCAAAAATTCATCCTGACTATAATTATACTGTAGCCGAAGTTGTATGGGCAGTGAGAGAAGAGATGGCAAGAAGTATTGAAGATGTGTTATCGAGAAGAGTGAGACTTCTTATTATTGATGCAAGAGCCGCGATTACAGCAGCACCAATAGTTGCCGAAGTAATTGCAGAGGAACTTGGATTTGGTCAAGAATGGATTAAGAATCAATTACAAAATTTCAACAATCTTGCACAAAACTTCATTATTAAGTAACATTGCAACAATAATCGAAACAATTAACTTGAATTAACTATATATAACAAAAGATGAGCATTTTAAACTTTTTTAACCCGCCTGCAGAAAAGCCTTTGCTCCCGAAAGAAGAGGTCGATTCTACATATAAAAAGATGAGAATCAAAGTATTCTTCGGTGCATTTTTGGGTTATGCTGCCTATTATTTGGTAAGAAAGAATTTAGCACTTGCAATCCCCGGCATGATTCAACCCGTTGAACAAGGGGGGCTTGGATATACAAAATTACAACTTGGTATAGGTCTGAGTGCTATTGCATTTGCCTATGCATTCAGCAAATTTATTATGGGCGCCCTTTCGGACAGATCTGATGCCCGTAAATTCCTGGTCATCGGACTGATTCTCTCTTCTGTATTGATGATGTCTGTAGGGCTTTTCCCATTTGCTACAAGTTCGGTTGCAGTAATCTTTATATTCATGCTTTTAATAGGTTGGCTCTCCGGAATGGGATGGCCTCCGTGCGGAAGGGTAATGGTGCATTGGTTTTCTCATAATGAGAGAAGTTTTAAAATGTCTATCTGGAATACATCTCACACTTTCGGCAGCGGTCTTCTTGGGAATCTTGCCGCAATCGGGACAGTTGTTATGGCCGGTTTCTTTGTGGTCGATTTAGGTGGTGGTACTATGGTCGATCAAAGCTGGAGGGCAGTTTTCGTATTTCCGGCAATGGTTGCACTTGTAATTGCTTTGTTTTGTTGGTGGGCATTAAGAGATACTCCTCAGTCCTGCGGACTTCCTCCTGTTGCACAATGGCGAAATGACAATACCGTAAGTAAATCTATGAGTTCCGACAAGAAAATACCTATGTCGGAACTGTTTGTTAAATACATATTTAAAAATAAAATACTCTGGCTTATAGCATTTGCGAACATTTTCGTTTATTTGGTTCGTTATGGTATCGGCGACTGGTCTCCGACTTATTGTCAAGAGGCCGGGCTACTTACGAGCGATCAAAGTAAGCTTGCTTTTTCGCTTCATAATTATGCCGGTGTTCCCGGAACTATACTCTGTGGTTTGATATCTGCAAAATGGTTTAAAGGTCGTTGTGCTCCTGCAAATGTCATTTATATGACTTTGGTTTTATTATCTGTAATCGTTTATTGGCAGGCTGCCCCAATTGCAAACGCTTTATCAAATGCATTTTCGATTGATCTGGTTGCAACAAGAGTCACAGTTGTTTACAGTTCTTTGATTTCTATCGGCTTTTTCATTTATGGCCCGGTTGCTCTTATTGGGGTACAAGCCGTAAATTTAGTCCCAAAAAATGCTGCCGGTACGGCTGCGGGTTTTGTCGGACTATTTGGTTATTTGTTTGGTGATGCAATTCTCTCCAAAATTGTTATCGGTGCAGTTGCAAGCAGTAGTTACGGATGGAATGCTACATTCTGGATATTTATGGTTGCAAGCATTATGGCAATTCTGTTCTCGGCAACAACATGGAAAAGAGAACGTGAAACTTTAATGGCAAATTAAAAAATGAAAATTAAAAGATCTATTAAATATTTTTCAATCCTGTTTATTGCGGGAATTGTTTTAATATCGGGATGTTCTAAGAATGAACCACCTGTTCCGACAGATTCATTCAAATTAACCGGAGTCTCGATCCCGGGAACAATTTCTGTTCCTTTAAACTCCGATGTCACGATTTCCGGAAGCGGATTTGCTTCCGGCGACAAACTTGTTTTTACTTCGACTACAAATGCTTCAATAAAATTCGAATTCCCTGTAACGATTTTATCGACTTCTTCGGTTAAAATCAATATCGGCACTTCCATAACATCCGGTGCTTATAATATCAAAGCCGTAAGAGGAACTAAAGAGATTTCTCTCGGATCTGCAACTGTGAGCCTTCAAACAAATACAAGTATTCCGGACATGGCCGGTAAAAACATTAAAGGAATTGTTTACTGCAACGGCAGGGGAATTCCAAATGTTGTCGTATCTGATGGTATTGAAGTAACAAAAACAGATTCCCAAGGTATATACTATCTGGCTTCTACAAAAAAACACGGATATGTGTTTATCAGCATTCCTGCAAATTATGAAGTTGCAACGAGAAGTAAACTTCCATATTTCTTTGATTATGTAACCAGTAGTACTTCGGTAATCGATCAAAGAGATTTCGAATTGTTTGAGGTAAACAATAACAACTCTGTCGTTTTAGCAATTACAGATATCCACCTGGCTAACAGAAATAACGACATTACACAATTTAAGAGCGGATTCTATTCGGAAGCCGCTGCTTATGCTACTCAGTTAAAAAGTGCTGGAACGAAAGTATATTGTCTTGCACTGGGCGATATGAGCTGGGATCTTTATTGGTATTCTAACTCATACGGTTTAACAAATTATCTTAATGAAATTGATGGTGTAGGTTTTCAGATTTTCCATGTTATGGGTAATCACGACAACGACCCCTATAAAGCTAATGATTTTGATGCAGAAGCACCATTTAAACAAATTATCGGTCCTTCATACTACTCTTTTAATATCGGCAAAGTTCATTATGTGGTACTTGATGACATTCAATATATTAACACAGGTGGTTCTCAAGGGGTTGTGGGCTCACGTAACTATACCGAAGTTGTAAGTACAGAGCAACTTAATTGGTTGGCAAAAGATTTGGCAGAAGTTACCGACAAATCTACCCCTATCATTGTGGCTTTGCATACTCCGGTTTACTCTTTATCGGTAAATGGTTCCGGTCAGGCTGTAAAGAGTACCGATTTGACAAATGCGGCAAGTTTGACATCTGCTTTAAATGCATTCTCTAACGTAACCTTTATTTCGGGTCATACTCACGTAAATTACACCGTAGAAATCGCTTCTAATATGGTTGAACATAATATGGCAGCTGTTTGTGCTACATGGTGGTGGACCGGAGCAAGCGGATATGCAGGGAACCACATCTGCACAGATGGTTCTCCGGGCGGCTATGGAATTTTTGAAATTAACGATAAAAACATAAAATACAGCTACAAAGGAATCGGGTATAACAAAAACAAACAGTTCCGCACTTATGACAGAAATACTATCGAGATAAGCGCAGCCAACTTTACTCCGAATGCAAACTCTACTTATCAGGCTATGGTTCCGACTTATGCAGGGGAGTATGCTACTTCAAGCAATAGTAATATTGTTTTGATAAATGTTTTCAATTATGACAGCAATTGCTCCCTTGAGGTAAAGGAAAACGGTATTTCTTTGCCTGTTACCAGAAAATACAGGAAAGACCCGTTACATATAATATCTTATGAGATGCAACGCTTGAATAAGAATGCAGAACCTACTTCATCTTTTGAGACTAACAATACGTCGCATATGTTTGAAGTGACTGCATCGAGTGCTACTTCTACTCTGGAAATTAAATTTACGGATCGTTATGGTACTGTTTATACTGAGACCATGACAAGGCCAAAAGAGTTTAAGACTTCTATGCAATAAATTAATACCTATTAATATAAATCACAACTAATTATTTTAAACTATGAATCTAAAGAAATACTTGAAAAAGTTCTTAGTTTTGGTTTCTGTCTCCTTGTTTGCTACGCAAA
>CAZOOH010000046.1:0-10983 GCA_964581375.1 uncultured Muribaculaceae bacterium | reverse complement strand
CAAACAAATACAGCTCAGACAGTCTCCGGTAAAATAATCGACTCTTTTAATCCTTCAACAGTGAGAAATGTTTATGATATTGTCAGATACATTCCGCTTGAAGAATCTAAACAGCTTGCTCTGGCCAAATTAATTGAAGAGGAAGATGCCTTTTTTGTCAAAAAGTTGAAAGAAGAGGTTGTTATTAGTGTACCTACTGCTCAGGTATTAAAAAAACTTAGAGATGATAATCTTAAAAAAGTATTGACAGAGCAGGAAATAGATCAGTATTATCGTGGAATCTGTGATGCGGAAGCAGAGGCTATGGCTGTTGAAGTTCGTGAAAAAACAAAAGCGCAACTTGGAACCTCTTATGAAGAGGGTAAGTATATCTTCGCTTCATTTTATAAGATATTTTTAGAATCTAAGGTTGCACAAATTAAGTACGCTGAGAAACCAAAAGTTCTTGAAAACAAATTAAAACAAATAAAAGAGGAGGAACTAAAGGTTTTACTTGAAAAATGCGGAATTTCTGTTGATGATAATTATATCGCAACGAGAGTCTGGAAATTTAAACAAAATACACCTTACAGAGATATTAAATAATCAATTTTGTAATAAAATGAACACTAACATTATCAAAAGATATATTATTGGTCTGGGTACATTTACCGGATCGGTTGTCCCGGTTTTATGTTCTGCTCAAAATACAACCAACACAGGTAAGGAGACAAAAAAGCCAAACATACTTTTTATTGCAATCGATGATTTGAGACCTGTAATATCGGTTTACGGCGACAAAACGGCACATACCCCGAATTTTGAACGACTAGCTAAGTATGGAGTTACTTTTTCGAATAATTATTGCCAAATGGCTTTAAGCGGACCAACAAGAGCCAGTTTGCTTACCGGGTTACGTCCCGATCAAATTGGAGTGTGGTCGCTGCAAGGAAATTTTCGTGTAAATAATCCAACAGCAGTAAGTTTACCTGAACTGCTCAAGAATAATGGTTACGAAACAGTTGGTATGGGTAAAATCTACCATCCGTTAGATAACAAAAAATATAGAGATGATCCTCAATCATGGAGTTTACCTTATGAGAAGACTCCGGCTGCAACTTATATGTTGGCAGAGGGACGTAAAGCAACCGAATGTGCAGATGTCCCCGATAATGCCTATGAAGATGGAATTATAGCCGAACGAGGTGTTAATATGATTAAAAAAATGGCAAAATCGGACAAACCATTTTTTGTTGCCGTAGGCTTCAAAAAACCACATGCTCCGTATGTTGCTCCAAAGAAATATTGGGATTTGTATGATCGCTCAAAACTTCCTTTGGCTGAGTATCAAAAAATGTCGTCTGACCCGGTTGTTTATGCTTACCATCCTTCAAATGAGATTAAAGTATATTCAGATATTCCTCCATTCCATAGTTATGAGGACACAAAACTTATGGACGAAGCGACTCAAAGAAGAGTAATTCATGCATATTATGCCTGTGTGTCATATATTGATGCCCAAATTGGAAAACTATTAGATGAACTGGAAAAACAAGGAATAGCCGAAAACACCGTTATTATAATGTGGAGCGATCACGGATATCACTTAGGAGACCATGGTTTGTGGAATAAAACAAGCAATTTTGAAGGTGCAACAAGAACAGCAATGATGATCTGTGCACCGGGAATGCAACGAAATGTATTTACATCTTCAATTTCCGAATATGTTGATGTTTATCCTACTCTTTGCGAGTTGGCAGGAGTAACCCCTCCTTCATTTATTGACGGAAAAAGTTTAGTTCCGATTCTTAAAAACCCTAAATCAAAAGTAAATAAATACGCTTTCGGACAGTACAACAGAGGGAAAATAAACGGATACTCATGCAGGGATTCTCGTTATAGGTTAGTAGAGTGGATAAAAGACTTCAGAACTTATGCACCATTAAAAGGAAAGCAGATAGTAGGAGTTGAGTTGTATGATTACCAAACAGATCCGTTAGAGACGAATAATGTAGCCAACAAACCAGAATATAAAAAGATTGTCGAAAGAATGACTAAAGATTTACATACACATTTTCAAAAACAATATGAAAAGAGTAAATTGTTCGAAATTTCAAAATTATTTCCTGTTGCCGAAGTAAATTTGGATGATTTTGACAACTTTATGTAATGTGAAAAATAATACTACACTAAGTTTTGAATACGCTCTTAAGAACAGCAAACCTGCAGCCTTTTCCTCAATGGTTAAGCCTGCAGGTTCTCTTTGCAATCTCGATTGTCATTACTGTTATTACATAGACAAATCTACAATCTATAATCATAAGCAACCGCTTATGAGTGATGAATTATTGGAGAAATACATCCAGCAATATATCGAAGCAAATGAGGTTCCTAAGGTTACCTTTTTATGGCATGGAGGGGAACCATTAATGCAAAATATTGATTTCTACAAAAAGGCACTTTATTACCAACAAAAATATTCATCAGGGAAAGTAATTGATAACTTACTTCAAACCAATGGAACTCTTTTAACAGAAGAGTGGTGCAAATTCTTTTCAAAGAATAATTTTTTAATCGGCTTGTCAATCGACGGCCCTAAAGATATTCACGACTCTTTCAGACTTAACAGGGTAGGGAAGCCTTCTTTCGAGAGGGTGCTCAATGGGATAAATCTATTAAAAAAATATAAAGTTGAATTTAACACATTAAGTGTTGTCAATAATCTTTCTAAGGATAGGGGTGTGGAAATTTATAAATTTCTCAAATCTGTAGGTAGTAGATATATGCAATTTCTTCCTGCGGTAGAATATACAATAGTGAGAGACAATTTTTCAAGACCCGTCATTGTCCCGCCGGGTACTGAAAATTCTGTTTTGGCTGATTGGAGTATTTCGTCAGTTGGTTACGGTCAATTTTTAATTGATATATTTGATTATTGGGTACTGAACGATGTGGGGAGTGTTTTTGTTCAAACTTTTGATTCGGCATTAGCTCAATATTGCGGAGTTGACCCTGGACTTTGCATAATGAATGAGACTTGCGGCGATGCCCTTATTGTTGAACATAACGGCGATGTTTATCCATGTGATCATTTCGTATATCCCGAATATCTGCTTGGAAATATTAATCAAAATAGTCTTAAGGCAATTCATAAATCTCAGAAAAGATTCGATTTTGGGATGAAAAAGAGCAGTACTCTTTCAAATAAATGTAAACAATGCGAATATTTGTCTTTGTGTTGGGGAGAGTGTCCTAAACATAGGTTCGAAGAGTCATCTGCCGATGATTATAGAAACAATTCCCTTTGTGATGGGCTATATAAATTTTTCTGCCATACAGAGCCTTATATGAAATATATGAGAGATCTCTTAGTTGCAGGCAGATCACCGACCGAAGTTATGTTTTGGGCAAATACAATAAAAAAACCGGCCATTTAAGCCGGTTTTTAGTTACTGTTTATCCAATATTCTAGTTAGGAATAAGGACCTTAATGTCGTCAAGGAAAATTCTGTTCTTACCTGCACCAACTCCTGTTAATTGATAATCCTGACCGAGGAATTTAATCTGAGTCTCAGAAGTTGCTCCTGTAATTGTGAATGATCTCTCTGTGCCCAGTGCCGACCAAATTGCAGTACAAGTAGGGTCAGTAGCATAGTTAGGCCAATTGTCGATGGTAAATGTTGATGTTCCAACTGTACCAGGACCAATTACGCTTACTTTAAGAATATTGTCGTCCTTGGTTCCTGCAGCAGTCATATAAGGTACTGCTTTAAATTTAACCAATAGATTCTTCGTGCCTGTAATTGCACTTAGTTTTGGAGAAATAAGATCGCCGCCGTAACTTGTCAAACCAATTTTTACAAAACCAGGACGTGAATATAGTGCAACGTTACCATAGAATGTATTAACAGACGTTGTCCATCCTTTTGCTTTTTCTGAAGCAGTCCAGTTATCGTAACGAGTTTCGCCTGTTGTAGTATAAAATACAGAATTACCGTATGTTAACCAGTTAAAATCTTCGAACAGAACAATTGTTCCTTCACTCTTACCTTCTTGTTTAATTGCTAGTGATACATTTAAAGCAGGGAATTGCGCGCAAGTAAATACAACATTACCAGTACGTGATGTTGTATTGTCGTTTGCAGTTGCAGAGAATGTAAGGGTTGTACTGCTTGCTCCTACTGTTGTGCTCTTATAAGTTAACCAGCTTGCGTCTGAGGCATAAGTATAACTTACATTTGCAGCTACAACAACATTTACATCTTGTGCAGTTTGATTAATGTTTTTACCGGCTACTAAGTCGGTTACTGTCAGGTAAGGAGTTGCTCTGTCTTGTGTAACTGTAAATAGAACTGGTTGTTCTACTCCGTCAACCACAAACGCAAATTGCATAGAACGATCTACGAATGTTTTATTTTGTTGAACGATTACTTTTACGATACCATCAGCATCTCCCTCATTTGGAAAGAATTTTACCCATGAGTTTTCACTCTTTTCAACAATCTTCCAACTTTGGTTTGAACGGATAATGTATTTTTGACCGGCTGTATTTCCTAAATAACCGGTAGAGAATCCAATAGGACTTGTCTGCTCTGTAGCATCTTTAAAAAGAAAATATGGATCTCCTGTCTCATCTAACTTTTTGTCGCAGGATGTAAATCCGGCAAACGCTAAGAGAATCAGAATAAAAAATTTGGTTGTTTTCATATTTATTTTTTTTATTTTTCTTGTACAATTGATATGTTAATATAAATTAATTGTATCGCTGTATTTCCGACCAAAACCATCAGTAGCAACAGCTTTGATATTTTTGGCATTTGGACTGGGCACAGTGGCAAAATAGAAGTATGAATTACGTGGCATCAAGAAGTTTGCGCGTTCAAATTCTGCTTGAGTTATTTTTCCCTCTTTAATTCTTGCAATCATTGCATTTTTGTATGAAGGGTCAGTAGAATTAAACTGAACAATATTATTTGATGGTTTGCCATCTTCAAAAAACTCAACCTTCCAATTTGGGTCCCAATTCCAAATTTTTGCGACTACTGCATCGGGTTTTTCTTTGAAAGAACCTTTTTGATATAGCTCCATTTGAAAATCCCTCTCTTTGTTAACACTCTTATAGTACCACTCTGTTTTATCGGAGTCAAGTTCGAAAACCTGATATCCTGAAGGAGTACCATCCGGAGCATAGTAGCTGTTCCACCATGCACCGCATGAAGAGGCAACATTGTGTTCCATAACTCCCGGTATTACATAAACGTTAGTGTTAACATGAATGTGCCCGGTAATAAATTTTAAGTTAAATCCCTTTAACAAATCCAAAAGTTGTTTATGACCATTGGACATTACATAGTTCTTAACCCAAAATTTATTAATTGGCGCATGCATTGAGATTATTACATTGGCTCCTGCAGGAATATATTTTACATATCCTTTAATCCAGTCAATTTGCTGTTGGTCTAAATCTTCGATATATTTTTTATTTGTATCATAAATAATATTATCGAGTACAATTATGTAATTGTTTCCCAAATTGAACCCATAATAGGTGGGCCCAAAGCAATTGGTGAATGAACGGCTGCAAAGTTTATCGCCTGAGAGCTCTCTTTCGTAGTCGTGATTTCCTATGGCAGAATATACAGGAATTCCCAATTTATCTATCCCTTTTTTATGATTATCGAACAAAGACATCGTATCCCAAACAACATCGCCCAAATATAAAACTACAACTGGAGTATTTTGTTTTGAATACATTTTTGCTGTCTCGCTTATATCGGGAAGTACAGTCTTTTCAAATTGACTGTATTGCTCGACAGTTTTAGTTTGAGGGTCGCCAACAGCAATTAAAACATAATTATCGCTTTTTACGAGTGGAATCAAATCAAAATTAACAGACGTTGTATTTTGATCAACTTTTTTATAGAATTGAGAAATACCATCTGTCCGTTTTGCAGTATAACCAGATGGAGTGAAAATGTAAATAAAATCAGATTGATCATTTACTTCCAACTGGAATTTGCCGGATTTATCGGTAGCTGCAAAGTTGACTCCGTCAGTTATCACAACTCCGGAAAGCTTTAAGGTTCCAGCTGTGACTGTGCCACTGACCGGTCTTGCAAAAATTGCCGAAGATATAATTGTAAAAAGTAATATGTATGAGAATCTGCTCATAATCATAAGTTAAAAAGATAATTAATTACCTGCTTGTATAGCTTGTTTACTCCACCATACAGGGGTTTTCATATCATTTGGACCTCCCATATCCTCTAATGCTTTTGTTGCATTTTCAGAGTTTGTAGACATAGTGGTATTCGGATATCCAAAACGTGTAGGAAGTATGTAGTCATTGTAAACGGTACCACCACCTATTGTAAGAACCGGATAGCCAGTTCTGCGATACTCGTGATAAGCTTCCATCCCTACCCAGAATAGTGCAAGATACTTTTGATTTGCTAAGAATTCTTGTTTGTTTGTTGCCAAATCCCAAGATCCTAGCGGAGATGCAAGATAAGTATCTACATTAGCTGTTGAAATTGAAGTAGGAGGAACACAATATGCTCCTTGTGCCGACCATTTTTCCATTGAAGCTCTTACACCTGCCTCATAATAGGTTTTGGCAGCTGTAGTACCTCCGGAAATAAGACCTTTCAAAGCAGCTTCTGCAAAAATAAATTTTACTTCGGCAACATCCATGTAAGTAGAAGGTGCGTCCTTACGGCAGAATACAGTGTAATTTAACCAAGAGGTTCCAATATCTACAGTTGCTCTCTCTTGATCGGTACAACCTGAAACTGTTCCAATCCATAAATTATATGGATTAACCGCAGTAGTAGGGTTTTTCTTTCCTATTATTGGAAGACGTGGGTCAACATAAATCTGATTTCCGTTTCCATCTGTTTGGACAGTCATTTTGATTAGTTGCTTGGTAAGCTTGCGGCCGCTTGATGTGAAACCACTCTCTGTTGTAGTCCCAAAATTGCTGAGATATGGGTCAATACCTGTGAATTTAACAGTAGCATTATCGGCATTAGTTGCAAAAATTGGATACTTTGTTGAATTACTAAGTATCTCAGTCATTTTTGTACCAACATTCATTTCGGTTCTTCCGCTAACCCTGCAAAGTAGTCTTAAATAAAGAGAGTTGTTAAATTTTCTCCATGCAGCCATATTGCCACCATACATACCATCCATTGCTGGATTTAAGAAAGTAGGGTTTGTAGCATAGATGTCGTTTGCTTTTTCTAAATCGGCAAACATAAATTCATAAATCTCTTTTTGAGAGTTAAACTTAGGAGTAAGAGTTCCACCAACTTTACGTCCCAAGAAAGCCTCTTCATAAGGAACGCTACCAAACATGTCAGTCATATTTGAAAAGAAAAGAACTTTAAATGTAAGAGAAATAGCTTCTAATGATTTATCGCCCTCTTTTTCAGCAAGTTCGCGCATATGATCTACGTTTTTGCCGTAATTAGCGTAAAAACTCCAAAAACCTGCCCAGTCTCTTGAATCTTCAAGAAAATAGAGATGTTCTCTTCTTGTGATACCACCTGTGTGAGCAGTAAACTGAATCAGCTCGTTATTGTAATACCAGGTACGGTCTAACCATTGATTGGCAGAGTTGTATAAGATTGGTTCGAACATGTTCGAAGCCTTTATCATCCCTACAAGCGTTTTATTTGGATTTGTATTAATTTCCTCAAAATTATTGGTACAAGAATTTAAAAATCCTAGTAAAACACCACATATTATAATTAATTTAAATTTTTTCATTTCGTAGTTGTATTATAATTAAAATGATAGTTTTAAGTTAACGCCATATGTACGGGTCATAGGGAATGCACCCGCTTCGATGCCGTTAAATACATTTGTACCAGTTAACATACCTCCCTCAGGGTCATATTGTGGCCAATGGTCAATTGAGAAAAGATTAGTTGCGAATACAGCAATATTTGCTCCTTGAATAAATCCGATTTTCTTACAAATTTTGTCAGGCAGATTATATTCAAGTCTGGCTTCTTTCATTTTCAAGAATGAAGTATCATATGTATGAGCTTCACCGTTATATCGGTCAAGTGTCAATGCCTGATAGTAAGTATAGATGTTTTCAGTTATTGTATTATTTACAGTATAAAGAGAAGTTCCGTCTTGATTTGTAGATACAAGATTTACACCTTTTGCTACTATACCGTCGTAACGACCTTCAAGTGAGTTCTGTAATTTTCCTTGATAAGAGAGAATACCATCGGTTACTGAGAATCTGTGTCCTCCCCATTGGTAAGCAAAAGTCATTCCCAATGTAATATTTTTGTACTTTAAAGAAGTATTAAAACCGCCTTTCCAATCAGGATTTACTTTGCCGAGGTAGTTATCGGCAGTAGAAATAACAGAAGGTAAGCCTGTAGTTGGGCTAATTACTACTTGACCGGAACAATCTACTTTATTTCCGTTTCCATCTAAATAATATGATCCTTTAGGAGCTTTTTTCATAGCAAAACCGTAAAGTTGATGCATCTCTTGACCTATGTAAGAATATACGTGCAAACGACCTCCGATGGTAGTACCCATATCGGTTTCAAGTGGTTTTGCAGGATCCCATCCATCCTGAAGACTTACAAGTTTGTTTATGTTCTTAGACCAGTTAAGATTAAGGTTCCATGTAAAGTTTTTAGTTTTAACAGGAGTTGCATTTAATGCAACCTCAATACCTTTATTGTTGATTGAACCTGCATTAATCTTCATTGAAGACGCACCAACAATTGGGTCAATATCTACAGAAACAATTTGATTTGTTGTTGTTGAATTGTAAACAGCTATATCAATTCCTAAGCGGTTTTTAAGGAATTTAGTTTCCAGACCAAGTTCCCAACTCTCAACGTTTTCTGGTTTAATCATAGGATCGGGAATAGTGCCAGGAAGTGTATAACCTCCGCTTATTGCAGCTGCTGTATAATATTGGTCAAGAGAATAAGGTCCTGTATCGTTACCAACGTTTGCCCAGGAGAGACGTACTTTAGCGTATGAAACAGCCGGGGCTATAGCAGCAAAATCGAATATTTTATCCAATAAAACACTACCTGCAACAGATGGGTAGAAATATGACCAGTTGCCTTTTGATAATGTACTTGACCAGTCGTTACGACCTGTAATATCGAGGAAGTAGGTATCTTTCCAACCTAATTGAACTAATCCATACAAACTGTTAATCATTTTTGAACTCCTATAATTTGTTGGAGTTGGATTAATACCAGAAGGAACATTTGATGTATTATAAACACCGTCAAGATTTAATTCGTTTAATTGAATTGAGTTTTTAAGATATTTAGTTGACATATTATTACCTCCAAAAGCACCTGTAAGAGATAATCTATTATCAAAATACTCTTTTTGATATTTAATTAAGAAATCTGTATTGAATTCATAATTGATAAGTGTTTCTTCGCGATAAAAACCGTTGTTCCATACAGCAGTCATTTTTGGTTTTCTTTGTGTACGGAATTCAACACCAAGGTCCATACCAGATTTAATATCCAGAGTAAGACCTTTTGCCAGATTAAATGTAAATCCTGCAGAGCCAAATACTCTGTCTTTGTCGACTGAGTTTAATTCTTCATACAAAATTCTGTATGGGTTGTAAGAACCTGTGCCAGCGAATACCAAGCTGTTACCATTTTCGGAAATGGTGGCATTTCTATTAATTGCATTGAATCTGCCTTCGAAATACTCATCTCTCCAGTTACTCATAGAGTTTGAGTTATAAGCCCACGCTAAGTCGTACATAACAGTTGTTTCGTGGTAACCTGCCATTGGCATATTATCACTGTCGGTACGATAATAGTTAACTTTTGTATTGAATTTAATCCATTTGTTAACAGGTGACTCTGCTGAGAATGAGTATGATTGCTTTTTGTAACCTGTATTAGGCAAGATCCAATCATTTTTAGTATCTGTCATTGAGAAACGGATATTTGAACCCTCTCCGTTACTTCCATTAATCGATATACTGTTTGTATAAGTTACGCCATTACGGAAAATACCTGTATACCAATCATCTTGATAAACGAATGGTGTTTGAGAAATAAGGCCTGTTTCCCAGTTTTTACCCTCATATTGATAACGCAATTTGTTAACATCAAATTTTTCTCCCCAAGCATAACGTGAAATATTTCTTGCAGGGAAATCGTTTGTTCCTGTTAAAGCTGAGTTCAATGTCCAGAAACAATAAGGATTTAATCCCATATCTGAACCTGACCCATATTCTGTTTGGAATTTTGGCCAATATCCTGCTTGTTCTACAGCAACCGATGAGTTGAATGTGACGCCGATTCCTTTATTTTTACGACCTGATTTTGTAGTGATTACTATAGCCCCGTTTGCAGCACGTGAACCGTAAAGTGCTGTTGCAGCCGGACCTTTAAGAACAGAAACCGACTCTATATCTTCAGGGTTTATATCACTTGCTCCGTTACCAAAGTCTACAGGGAAGTCTCCTCCTGAGTTAGTATAACTACTGCTTGAAGAAGTTGCTGTTGCACCTGATCTGATTGGAACTCCGTCAACAACAAAAAGAGCTTCGTTACTGCCGTAATTAAGGGATTGATCACCACGTAATGTAACACGCATAGATCCGATGGGACCCGAACTTGCTCCGTTAAAAGTAAGACCTGCAACCTTGCCCGACATACCGTTGAGCCAGTTACCTGTCACAACTTTTGTAAGATCCTCGTTGGCAACTTTACTTACCGCATATCCGAGAGACTTCTCTGAACGGGTAAGACCGAGAGCAGTCACTACAAGTCCTTCTAGTTGGCGAGCTGCAAAATCAAGTGTAACATTAATCTGTGCCTGTTTTCCTACAGTAACAGTTTTTGACTCATAACCAATGCAAGAGAACTCAAGGATCTGTCCCTCATTGGCTTTAATACTGAAGGCACCGGTAGCATCTGTAGCTACACCCTTTGTAGTACCCTTGACCAAGACGGCACATCCTATTACAGGAGTTTTTCC
>CAZOOH010000045.1:0-11046 GCA_964581375.1 uncultured Muribaculaceae bacterium | reverse complement strand
ATATTTACATCTTTGATTGCCCACTGAACACTGTACCTGTGTGAAAGATTTTCCACTCTTACGATTGGTTCTGTCATTTTGGTCTTGTTTTTAAAAAATACTTTGTTCTAGGACATCCTAAGTTCTATAAGGTTTACTCAGGCACATTTAAAACACAGAAATTATGTCAATTAAGATATACTTTATTACATATAAAAAGGATGTCTCAAAACAAAACCCATTTATGTTTGTTGAATTGATATATAAAAAATTTGATAAACATGTTCAATGAATATAATCCGTTAAAAAAAGAGACTTTTCGTGTAATGGACGATAATGGGAAAATTATCGACAAAACACATCTGCCTCAAATAAAGAATGATGCACTTGTCAAAGCATACAAAGACATGCTGTTTGCACGAACAGCCGACCTTATGATTCTATCTTATCAAAGACAGGGCAGAATTTATACATACCCTCCTAACTACGGACAGGAGGCAATTGCAGGAGCGACAGGAGCATTAATTAAAAAAGAGGACTGGTTAGTTCCTGCGTTCAGGGAGATGGGTGCTATGTTGGCAAAAGGGGTAACACTTAAAGAGTTATTCTTATATTTTATGGGAAATGAAGAGGGTTCAAACTTCAAAAATGCCCAAAATGTACTGCCCATAAGTGTTCCGATTGCTTCTCAGCTCGTTCACGCCGCTGGAATTGGTTACTCAATTAAAATCAACAAAGAAGATAAAGTTGTATACGCATTTGTTGGAGATGGAGGAACATCTGAAGGAGATTTTCACGAAGCAGTAAATTTTGCAGGAGTATGGAAAGTTCCGGTAATTTTCATAATCCAAAATAACCAATACGGAATCTCAACTCCCGTAAAAATTCAAACAGCTTCAGAATCTTTGGCTGTAAAGGCTGTTGCATACGGAGTAAAAGGAGTTCAGGTAGACGGGAATGACTTTTTTGCGATGTATAAAACATTGGAAGAGAGCATAGAAATCTGCAAAAAAGGAGAGGGTCCTGTCCTGATAGAAGCCGTTACATACCGGAAAGGAGCCCATACTACTTCTGACGACCCCACAAAATACAGAACAAAAGAGGAGGAGGAGTTATGGGACAAAAAAGATCCGTTAAAGAGATTAAAGAACTATCTTATAGAAAAGAAGTTATGGAGCGAGTCGGAAGAGGAGCAGATAATTCCTCAATACAAAGAGGCAATTGACAGACAATTTATCGAAGCCGAAAATTTTGGCGAATACAAAACCGAAGATGTATTTGTCCACCATTACCAGGAGATGCCTGACGATCTAAAAGAGCAGATGCAGAATTACAAAACTTTTCTGCAATGGAAAGAGGCCAGAATTACAAACGAAACAAGAGGGAAAAAATGAAAATAATGAATATGGTCAATGCAATTAACGATGCATTGGATATAAAACTCTCAGAAGATAAAAGAGTTATTGTTTACGGAGAAGACGTTGGAGTTGAAGGCGGAGTTTTCAGAGTTACCGAAGGTCTTCAACAAAAATACGGTGTCGAAAGAGTGTTTGACTCCCCTCTTGCCGAATCCGGAATTGTGGGAACAGCTATCGGTATGTCGGTAGCAGGTTTAAGGCCCGTCGTTGAGATGCAATTTTGCGGATTCATCTATCCTGCATTTAACCAGATAATCAGCCATGCTGCCAGAATGAGAAACAGATCAAGAGGAAAATACTCAACTCCTATGGTCATAAGAATGCCATACGGAGGAGGAATAAATGCCTTAGAGCATCACAGTGAGAGTATGGAAGCAATATTCGGTCATATACCCGGGCTTAAAGTTATCGTTCCCTCTACACCTCATGATGCCAAAGGAATGCTTATTTCGGCCATTGAGAGTGACGACACAATATTGTACATGGAACCTAAAAGAATTTACAGAGCTATTAAACAAGAGGTTGCAGATGGCAAATATTCAATTCCTATTGGGAAAGCCAATGTGATATCCGAAGGGAAGGATGTTACTGTTATAGCTTACGGTGCTATGGTGAGAGAGGTTCAAAGAGCAATGGTTATGGCAAAAGAGCAAGGTATAAGCGTGGAACTAATTGATCTTAGGTCAATTTATCCTATTGACAGAGAAGCAATTGCCAAATCTGTTAAAAAAACAGGCAGAATAATCACAGTTACCGAAGGTCCCAGATCGTTCGGTGTAGCATCGGAAATAAGCCAGATCGCAATCGAAGAGGCATTTTTGTCGTTGGAAGCACCACCTGCAAGAGTGACCGGATTTGATACAATAGTCCCGCTTCCAAAAGGAGAGAGTCACTATATACAAGATCCTTACAAAATTCTATATGAAATTGAAAAAATTGTAAAATATTAATTATGAGATATATATTTAAGTTTCCAGATATTGGCGAAGGCCTTGACGAGGGAACAATCGTAGAATGGCACGTAGAGAAGGGACAGGCTGTTAAGATGGGCGATCCTCTTTGTACCATGGAAACCGACAAAGTCGTTACAGCAATTCCTTCGCCAAAGAACGGAGTAATTGCAGCGCGATTCGGTAAAACCGGAGAGACTGTTCACGTAGGAAACGCACTCGTCGAAATCGAACTCGAAGGCATCGAAGGAGCGCAAGCTGTCGCCGAAGCATCTGCCCAACAAGCAGTCGAAGAAGAGGGCGCAGGAGTAGTAGGCACACTCGAGGTTGCCGGCAACAGCATAGTTCTGGGAGCAAGCAAAGAGGGAGTGAATCATACAGTTCAAGGAGCCGAAGCAGTTAAGACAAAAGTTCTGGCAACACCGGTTGCAAGGGCATTGGCAAAAGAGTACGGAATAGATATCAATATGGTAAAAGGAACCGGCCCGGCATTGAGAGTCACAAAAGAGGATATTTTAAAATACTCTCAACACGCATCCATTCCAACTTACAACAACACCGCGCTAGTAACACCAAACAAGAGCGAAGAGTCATCTGCCCAACAACTTACCGAAATCGAGCCCCTGTCACAAATACGCAAAAGCATTGCAAAACACATGATCCAAAGTAAGCATAACGCTGCCCACATGACCGTGTTCGAAGAGGTAGAGATATCGGAACTTGACAGAATCAGAACAAAGTACAAAGATAATCTGCAAAAAGAGGGAATAAAACTCACGTATCTTGCCTTCATTGTAAAAGCCGTTGCCCTCTCACTCAAGAAATTCAAAGCACTCAATGCCGAAATGGATTTTGAAGGTGGCAAAATGATATACAAAAAATTCTACAACATAGGAATTGCCACCGATACCGACAAAGGACTCGTCGTACCTGTGATCAGAGACGCCGACAAACTTTCCGTACGGGAAATTGCCAAAGAGATATCTGAAATTTCCGAAAAAGCACGCACCGGCAAGCTTACGCTCGACGATATGAAAGGAGGCACATTCACAATCACAAGCTACGGAAATATCGGAGGCCTGTTCGCAGTACCCGTAATAAATTACCCCGAAGCTGGAATCCTGGGAGTAGGAAGAATCTCAAAACAACCCGTTGTAAAAAATGATCAACTCGCCATAGGACTGATACTCCCGCTCTCTCTAAGCGTCGATCACCGCATTGCCGACGGCGGAGAGACTTCCCGTTTTATGAATTCAGTAATGAGTTACCTTGCAGAACCGGCATCACTGCTTTTTAATTAAAAGGAGGGAAAAATAATGTACGACATAGTAATAATAGGATCAGGCCCTGCAGGTTACGTAGCCGCAATAAGAGCAGGTCAGACAGGGCTTAAATGCGCAATAGTAGAGAAAGGAGTTATTGGAGGGATGTGCCTTAATTGGGGATGCATCCCATCCAAATCCATGCTCGAGAGCGTTAAACTTTACCAAAAAATCGTAAAAGATTCGGCAAGGTTCGGAATAGAAGGAATCGACAAAACCAAAATCACATTTAACTGGAATACAGCAATTAAAAGGGCCGATACTGTCGTTAAACGGTTGACTGGCGGAGTGGAGTTTCTGCTGAAAAAGAACGGAGTAGAGATAATCAAAGGCGAAGCGAAAATTGTATCGGCAAACGGAGTTTTGGTCGAAAACCGTTTATTAGAAACAAAAAACATCATAATCGCAACCGGTTCCACCTCCCCTCCTATCGATAACACAATTGAAAACCTGGTTGTAGAACCACGAGACCTCTTTACCGAGAGAAACATACCCGACAATATTGTCATAACAGGAAACGAACCCGTATCGATAGAGTTGGCCCAGCTTTTCAACACCATGGGAAAAAAGGTAACAATGATTACAGCCCGCGACCACATAATGCCCCGCGCCGACGAATACCTCCGAAAATTCATGGCCGACCGGCTCAAAAAAGAGAAAATAGAAATTATCTACAACACACCTCTTAAGTTCACAAAAGATGTATGGAACAACGGCATACTTACCCTTAATTCCCAAGAGATTAAGTGCGACATAATAATAAATGCCTGCGGAAGAAAAGGCAATATTATAAATTCAGATATTGACATAGATAAGAGCGAAGGATTTTACAAGGTAGACAACGACTGCGAAACATCCGTCAAAGGCATCTACGCCATAGGCGACGTAAACGGACTCTCACACTTTGCCCACATAGGCTCCGCGCAAGGACTTCACGTCATAAACAAAATCAACGGAATCGATCAAAAACTCGACCTCAAAAAGCTTCCGATGAACATGTACTCTGTACCCGAAGCAGCCCAAATAGGACTTACCGAACAGGACGCAGCAAATGAAGGATACGACTATAAAGTAAGCGAATTCCCTCTGTCGGCAAACGGCAAAGCACAAACCGAAGGCAATGCAGATGGTTTTTTGCGCCTGATATCGGACAAGAAATTCGGCGAAGTACTCGGAGTGCAGATTGTAGCCCCTAATGCAACCGATATGATTAACGAGGCAGCAGCATATATTCAATTGGAGAGCACAGTTTACGATATAGCACAAACAGTTCACACCCATCCTACTGTTTCCGAGATATTTATGGAAGCCGGGTTTGAAGCAGTCGATAAAGCAATCCACAAATAACAAAAGTGTTAAACTTGGAAATTGAGGTAAAAAAATATTATCTGCCCGATGCACGAATACTCGAAAACGACAACGATTTCGACTACTCGGTATGGCGCCCCGACAAGACCTATGTAGTGCTCGGTAGGGCAAACAATGTTGCTGCATCCCTTGTTACAAACAACATTCTTGAAGACAATGTAGAGGTTTTGAAACGTCCCTCAGGAGGCGAAACCGTAATTTTGACACCAAATATGCTGGTCTATTCGGCAAAAATGCGTTTCGACAAAACAACTAATACTAAGGCAACATTTTCGAAGATAAATAAATCCTTAATTAAGCATCTCTTAGACATTGGCATAGATAATTTATCATCAAAAGGGATTTCAGATTTATCAATCGGTGCTAAGAAAATAGCCGGTTCTTCGATGTATTTGCAAAAGGATATTATTTTTTATCATGCTGTACTGAATATTTCGGAGAACCCCTCTTTAATTTCAAGATACCTAAGGCATCCATCTAAGGAGCCCGATTACAGAGAGGGACGTTCCCATGAGGAGTTCGTGACCTCATTAAAATCGGAGGGGTACGACCTTGCACCTGATCTGCTTTTCGATAAGATAACTCTTGCTTTGAAAGAGCTGGACAATTAGTATCTTTGCCCCATGGCAAGTATTCTACAGGCAAATTCTTTATCAAAATCTTATGGAACTAAGATTCTTTTTGAGAATCTTGATATTAATATTAACGAGGGCGACAAGATTGCTCTTATCGCGCCTAACGGAAGCGGGAAGAGCTCTTTGTTAAAAATTCTGGCTGGAAAGGATAGCTCCGATTCCGGCGGGATCGTTCGTTTAATGAGCGGGTCTAAAGTCACATATCTTGAACAGGACCCCTCTTTTGATTCCGAAAGAGGTGTATTCGAAGAGGTCTTTGCATCGGCTGACGAACTCTCATCTGCCGTAGCAGAATACGAAAATGCGCTTAAAGCAAACGATCAAAAAAGGCTCGAAAATTCTATCCACAAAATGGATGTTCTTGACGGATGGCAGTATGAGCAAAAGGTGTCTCAAATCCTTTCCCATTTAAATATCGACAATCTTGATCAAAAAATGGGTTCCCTTTCGGGTGGTCAAAAAAAGAGGGTTGCCCTGGCCGGGATGATGCTTAATGATTCGGGGCTTATTTTATTGGACGAACCTACCAATCATCTTGATTTGGAGGTAATCGAGTTCCTTGAGGAGTATCTTAAAAGAAGCCAGGCGACCATAATAATGGTTACTCATGACAGGTATTTTTTAGACAGAGTTTGTAATCAGATTCTGGAACTCGAAAACGGGAAGCTATACTCCTACAAGGGAAACTACAGCTATTTTCTGGAGAAGAGGCAAGAGAGAATCGATATTTTTAACACCGAAACCGACCGCGCAAAAAATCTGCTCAGAACCGAACTTGAATGGATGCGCAGAATGCCTCAAGCCAGGGCAACTAAAGCCAAATACAGAATTGATGCCTTTTATGATCTCAAAGATAGGGCTGAGCAACAATCCAGAGAAAAGAGTATAAAAATTGATGTAAAAACTTCCCGCCTTGGAAAGAAGATAATTAATTGCAAGGGTGTCACTCACAATTATGGCGCTTATTGTACAATAGACGGATTTACATATAATTTTGCACGTGGTGAGAAGATTGGCATGGTTGGAGCAAACGGAGTAGGAAAGTCTACTTTCTTAAATGTAATAACCGGGGCAATCCCTTGTGATTCGGGCAGTTTAGAGTTGGGGGAGACTATTGTATTTGGTTATTACAGGCAAAACGGGCTTGAGTTCAATCCCGAAGATACTGTAATTGACGCTGTAAGAGAAATTGCTGAGGTTGTAACTCTGGCCGACGGTAGCTCGATAGGTGTTATGCAATTTCTTACAAGGTTCTTGTTCCCTCCTTCGGTGCAGAATACAAAAATCAGCAAGCTGAGCGGCGGAGAGCGGCGAAGACTTTATTTGGTAACAGTTCTCATGAAGAACCCCAATTTCCTTATTCTCGATGAACCTACAAATGACCTGGACATTATGAGTCTGAATGTTCTGGAAGAGTACCTGGAGAGTTTCCCCGGATGCGTAATAATTGTATCACATGATCGATACTTTCTGGACAAAATAGCCGATCATCTTTTCATTTTTGAGGGCAACGGCAAAATAAAAGATTTCGTTGGCAAATATTCCGACTACAGGGAGGTTTTAAAAGAGAGGGAAAAGAGTGCAGATGCATCTGCCAAAGCCAATAAGCAACAAAAAAGAGAGGAACAAAAAGAGACTCCGCAGAATTTAAAGAAGAGGCTATCATACAAGGAGCAAAAGGAGTTTGAACTGCTGGACAAAGAGATTCAAGAGTTGGAAATTGAGAAAAAAGAGATTGAATCGAATTTATCCAATGGCGAAATTCCGCAAGAAAAACTTATCATTTTAAGTAACAGAATCATGGAGGTTTTAAGGCTCATTGACCAAAAAAGTGAACGTTGGCTTGAGTTAAGTGACTTTTGATTGTTATGAAATTGTTACAAATAATTTTTAAATTTGTTTTACCAGAACCTTTCCCTCAATAAATAATTATTATGGGACTTATTAAAAAAGTAAAGAAAAGTATTCATAAAGAGTATTCCGGTTTAAACCTATTGCTTCTTTTAAGCGGTATTATTCTTGGTATGATAAATTTATCGGCAACCATTTTCAGATTATTGGAATACTCCGATATTGTTTCGGTCAAAACTAACTATATTCCAATTGCTCCCGTCACTATACTTTTTTTCCTCCTTTTTAGTGCATTTTTTATTTATTCAGGGTTAAATTCGAAAAAAATAGATTCAAAAAGAACAGTGACAGCTGTATTCGGATTAATTGCTGTTTATGGGCTACTCCAATTTTGTACATATTTCGTAAATATCGATCTCACATTAAATAGTCAAATTTTTCCTGATGCACATTTTATTGGCAAGTTTCCGGTAAATTATATGTCGCCCTATACAGGATTTCTTTTCTTTGTAAGTTCTGCTTCAATTATTTTAGTTAAATTTTTTAGAAAAAAAAACATTGCCAATGACATCGCGGCTATATTCGGCTTAATAATCTCCTTTGCCGGCTTTGTTGCATCAATGGGTTATCTTTACAATACTCCATTTTTATATTCAGGAACTATTATTCCAATATCAAAACTTGCATCAATTTCATTTATTTTTTTGGGTTGTGCTCTAATATTCTATAGTGGTAAAAATACAGCTCTTATGCATATTTTTATTGGTAAAACGGCAAGTGCAAGAATGTTGAGGATTATTATACCCCTTGTAATAAGCTTCTTTGTCCTTCAGGGAATCATAAATACTTATTTTTCAAAAACCTATAATATTAGCCCTGCCCTATTACAAGCATTAATTACAGTTATTTCAGTAGTGACTGCAATTGTTGTTGTTATTTATATTTCAAACAAAGTATTTAAAAGTGCCAACAGATCCGAGAGAGAAAGGCTGCATGCTCTTGAAGAATTAAAAAGAATCAGCCATTTACAATCGCTTATTTTAAATAACAGCTCATTGGGCATCTTTATGGTTAAAGACAATGTAGTTCAATGGCATAACTCAAAATTCCTCGAAATATTCAATATAAAATCGGAAGAAATTAACAATTTCTCTCCGGAGAGATTGGTCCAAAACCGCGAAGATTACGACAAAATTTGCAACTTATTTAAGAGCATTTTAATTGAAAACAAGTCTTTAGATGAACGTATAAAAATCAATATTCATACTGGCACAACTCTTTGGTGCAGATTCATAGGTTCACTTCTCGATCAGGAAGATCCTTCAGCAGGCACAATATGGCTTGTCGAAGATATAACCGAACGACACTTGCTCAGAGACAAAATGAGACTGTTATCTGCCGCTGTCGATAACTTATCTGAATGTGTAAGTATTACCGATACATCAAACAATATTATTTTTTTAAATAAAACGTTTCTTAAAACTTATGGGTACAAATCGGAAGAGCTGATCGGAAAAAATATCGAAATAGTAAGTTCTCCTAACAATCTTCCAAACATTCATAAGGAGATTCTTTCAGATACTATAGATGGTGAATGGTTCGGTGAGTTATTAAATCGAAGAAAGGACGGCACTGAGTTTCCAATTTTTCTGGCTTCTTCAAAGGTAATTAACGATAAAAATGAAGTAATTGCATTAGTAGGTATTTCAAAAGATATTACCGAAAGCAAAGCTGCCGAAGCAAAACTTAAAACCTATGCCGAAGAGCTTCGTATAGCAAATAATGCTAAAGACAAGTTATTTAGTATTATTTCTCATGATTTACGCGGACCTTTCAGTTCAATAATTAATTTCTTCCAACTCTTTTCGGAGCAGTATGACAATTTTACTGAGAAAGAGAAGAAGGATTATCTTGATAAAATAAAGAAGTTTGCCGAAAAGTCATTTGAACTCCTTGAAAATTTATTGATATGGTCATCTGCACAAAGGGGTGGAATTAAGATAAGTCCCGAGAATATTAATCTTTATGAAATTGTAAATAATCAAATTGAATTGTTACGCAATTATGCTTCAGAAAAGGGCATTGCAATAAATAACTCTGTTGATAAAGAATTCTATGTATTCGTAGACAAAAATATGATTAAAACAGTTTTGAGGAACCTGATTAGTAATGCCATTAAGTTTACGAACATTGCCGGAAGTGTTACAATTTCGGCTTTATCTGATGAAAATGATACTCAGATTACAATTAAGGATACCGGTGTGGGAATTGAGAAGTCAGTGATAGACAATATATTCAGTTTCGAAAAAGTAAGCTCAACTTATGGTACTTCAAATGAGAAAGGAACTGGTTTGGGTTTGCAAATCTGTAAAGAATTTATTGAAAATTCCGGTGGTAGAATATGGGTCGAAAGTGAAAAAAACAGAGGCAGCAAATTTATTTTTACAATTCCTTCCATTAAATCTTAAAACCCCAATTCATTTTCTATAGGAGTTAGAGCCTCCAAAGCCAATTCTACGAATTCATCCAAATGAAGACCAATCTCTTCGCACTCCATAATTGTATCTCTATTTACAGAGGCTGCAAAAAGTTTCTCTTTCATTCTTTTAACAACAGATTTTACCTTTACGCTTGATATTTTTTTGTCGGGATAGACCAAGGCTACGGCAAAAATTAAACCAGTAATAGTTTCTCCTGCAGCCAGAGCATGTTGAAAAACAGAACTCCTTTTAATTCCGGTAGCTTTTTCATTATGAAGTCTGATTGCTTCGATTGCTTCAGAAGGGACCTCTTCATTTAAAAGCATATCTGCACCTGTCGGGCCATGTTTAAGAGAGTCTCCGCCGGTAATTTCGACATCTATATCATGTAAAAGCCCGGCAACTCCCCACACATCCTGGTTTTCGCCGAATTTCAACGCCAATGCTCTCAAAACCGACTCAGATGCAAGTGAGTGGGCTACCATTTTGGGATTTGACACATGTTCTTTAAGCAAACCAATGTAGTAATCTCTTGATTTCATATAAATTTTATGGTTTAATTTTCAATTTACTTGATTAATTTAGATAAGTCATAGGTAACCCCAATTTTTATTCCGGATTCAGAGATTGTCTCTTTGAAGCGATTTCTTGCAAATGGAATTATCGCTCGCATCTTAGAATATGGGTTAACAAAAATTGAAAAACCGGATTTAAAATCATACTTCGCAGCAATCCCTAATACATAACCTATACCTGTTTGCGAATTTATACTGCTTGATAAATCGGCATTATAATCTAGTGTAAAACCACCGTTAATAAAGAAGTACTTGAGAAAATTCGCCCGAAGTGTCAAAGGAATGTCAATCATTGAAATACTTACATCAGAATAAGTCACAGGAGTACCTGTAAAAGGAGTAGAGTTTCTAAAATTGTGTTTAGAATACTCGAGGCCGGTTTCAAAGTCGAGCCAGCTATTGAGCGGCTTTATAAGATTCAATCCCATACTGAACATATTCAACCCCTTATAACTGCCTCCTCCATCT
>CAZOOH010000044.1:0-11186 GCA_964581375.1 uncultured Muribaculaceae bacterium | reverse complement strand
CAACATATGCGGCAAACATTGTGATAGCTACCAATAGCAGCATAAGCCACCTGGTTGCTGCAGAATCTCTGAGTTGTAGTGTAGGGTTTTTCATTTAGTGTTTTTAATTAATAGTTTTTATCGAATTATAGTCTGATCGCGATCTGGCCCTAATGAGATGATTTCTACAGGTATACCTGTCTCCTTTTCTATGAATCTGACGTAGTTCATGAATTCAAAAGGTAAGTCTTCCTCCTTAGTAATCTTTGTAAGATCTCTCTTCCATCCCGGAAACTCTTTGTAAACAGGTTCAATATTGGCGAAAGTGTCATATGGTACCTTATTTGATGGTACTCCGTCGACAAGATAGGATGTGGCAACTTTTATTGTTTCAAAAGTGTCTAAAACATCTGCTTTCATCATAATCAAACGGGTTACTCCGTTAATCATAATTGCATATTTGAGGGCAACTAAATCTAACCAGCCTGTTCTTCTGGGACGGCCTGTTGTTGCTCCGAACTCATGTCCTATTTTTCTGAGAGTCTCTCCGGTTTGGTCGTTAAGCTCAGTAGGAAATGGTCCGCTTCCCACTCTTGTACAGTAAGCCTTGAATATTCCGGAGACCTGACCGATTGTTGAAGGAGATACTCCTAAACCAATACATGCTCCGGCACAAGTTGTACTTGAAGATGTTACAAAAGGGTATGATCCGAAGTCTACATCTAACATTGAACCTTGGGCACCTTCTGCAAGTACTTTTTTGCTTTCGGCCAATTGTTGGTTGATATAATATTCGCTGTCGACAAGTTTAAATTGTTTCAAATATTCAACCGCCTCGAACCAAGCTGCTTCTTTATCGTCAAGAGTATAGTCAAAATCAAACTGTTTCAGAAACGAGATATGTTTGTTTTTTAGAGATTCATATCTTTCAGAAAAATTTTCTGCAACCGTATCGCCGACTCTGAGACCATTACGTCCTGTTTTATCCATATATGCCGGACCAATTCCTTTTAAAGTGGATCCGATTTTTGATTCTCCTTTAGATGCCTCAGATGCAGCATCAATAATTTTGTGAGAAGGTAAAATCAGATGTGCCTTTTTCGAAATAAGAATTCGCTCTTTAACAGGAACTCCCAATGATTCAATTTGTAAACACTCCTCTTTAAAAATTACCGGATCGAGTACAACTCCGTTTCCAATTAAATTTGCAGTGTTTTTTCTAAAAACACCGGAAGGAACAGTGTGCAAGACAAGTTTGTTTTGTTCGAATTGTAAAGAGTGACCGGCATTGGGGCCTCCCTGAAATCTTGCAATTACAGGGTAACCTGCTGCAAGTACATCCACGATTTTTCCCTTTCCCTCATCTCCCCACTGGAGACCAAGTACAACATCAACTTTCATTATTTCTTTAGAATTTAAAATGGTAAATCATCAATTTCGGCATTATCATTGCCAAGGTCGTAACCTTGTTCATCTTTTACTGGGGCAGATGCATTTTGATTATTTGTTTGCGCATAAGGAGTAACTCCTGCGGAATCTGCCCTTTTCCCTAGCAGATTTATTGAAACAGCAAGTATTTCCGTAGAGGTTCTCTCCTGACCGTTCTGGTCTTTCCAGTCCCTGTAACGTAACTTGCCTTCTATATATACCTGACTCCCTTTTTTTACAAATTTCTCGACGGTTTCGGCCATTCCTCTCCAGCACACAATGTTATGCCATTCAGTTTGTTCCTGAAGGACACCGTTCCTGTCTTTATATTTTTCTGTTGTAGCTACCGAGAAATTTGCAGATGTGCTTCCGTTTTCGTTGTGGCGGATAATAGGATCCTTCCCAACGTTTCCAATAAGCATTACTTTATTTAGTGACATAAAAATCTCCTTTACTATGCGACAAAGTTAAAAAAAATTACATACTAATTATTAATCGCATCGCATTAATATCTGGTTCAATTCCCGTGAAAAGCCTGTATGACGGAAAGGCTTGATTGATAAGCCATTGTTCGCCTTTTATGCAGATGTTTTTTTGGGTAATTTCCGTATTTTCCAATGAATGCAAATAACTTGCCTGAAATATTACTTTCCCGGAGAGTTTTGCAAAATTAAGCCCGGGAATGTTAACAGACAAAGTATTGATAATAATATCAAAATCGTTTAGTGCAGAATTTGCCTCTGAAAATGGAATAGCGGTGACTCCGATTTTATTTGAATACCGAAGTGCTTTTTCTATTGTTCTGTTGGCAATTGAAACATAATGACCCAAATCTTTGACGGCAAGTGCTGCTGCTCTTCCGGCTCCTCCGCACCCGATTACAAGTGTTTTGATATTTGATTTAGTATATTGAGCAAGTGTGTCCTTAACTCCAAAATAGTCTGTATTATACGCGTATACACCATCTGCCTTAAATAATAATAGATTTGAGGCTTCGATTGTTTCGCACAGTGTATCTCTCTTATTTGCATAGCTGTATGCTTCGTCTTTGAATGGAGTTGTTACATTTACTCCCTCCAGGTTCATTTTATTTACCTGTTGTATTGCAGATGTAAAATCCGGAAAGTCTAGAAGAGAGAATGTAAAGTTGTAATTACCGTATGCCGCATTAAAGAGTGCTGGATTTTTACTGTGCGAAATATTTGTGCCGATAAGTCCGAATCTTCTCTCCATCAGTTTATATTTTAAATCTTCTTTGCCTCATAACTTCGTAGCAGATAACTGCTGCCGATACCGAAACATTCAAAGAGTCGATTTGACCTAACATTGGGATTTTTATCCTATAATCTGCATTTTGAATCCAAAAATTTGAAAGACCTGTTGATTCGGTTCCTAGCACAATTGCTGTTGCTCCTGAGAAATCGCATTCATGATACCATCCTGAGGATTGTAATTCAGCGGCATAAGTGATTATTTTTTTGTTCTTTAACCACTGTAATGCATTATTTGAATTACATGAAACCACTTGTTTCGAGAAGACTCCTCCGATGCTTGATCTTATAATATTGGGATTGTATATGTCAGTTAACTCGTCGCAAATAATGACGGCATCGGCGTTTACCGCATCTGCCGTTCTTAAAATCGCTCCAAGATTTCCCGGTTTTTCTACAGATTCAATAACAATAATTAATGGATTTAAACTAAGTTGAATTTCTTGCAAAGATAAATTAACAGATTGAAAAACTCCCACTGCACCTTCGGTTGAGCCTCTGTAGGCAATTTTTTGGTATAAATTCGATGTGAGCGAATATGCTATTGGTGCTCCGAGAGACTCAATTTCGGAAATAGGAACGATTTCGGGATTAAAAAAAATGTATTGGAGAGGGAGTCCGGACTTGGCTGCCAGTCGGATTTCGCGGATACCCTCTACAGGAATTACTCTCTTCTCTTTTCTTTCTTTTGAGCTCTCTAAAATCTTGAGTAAATCTTTTACTTTAGGATTTTGCGGAGAGCTGAGGTTCTCAATTAACATTACTATTGTTCTCCGGTCTCATTTGAGGGAAAAATAAAACGTCTTGAATAGATGCCGAATTTGTCATAAACATGGTAAGCCTGTCTATTCCGATACCCATTCCCGAAGTAGGCGGCATCCCGTATTCAAGTGCTCTTATAAAGTCCATGTCTATAAACATAGCTTCATCGTCGCCTTTATCTTTTAGTTTGAGTTGTTCTTTGAATCTTTCTAATTGATCTATAGGGTCATTCAGTTCGCTGTATGCATTTGCTAACTCTTTTCCATTTACAAACAGTTCGAATCTTTCGGTCAAAGAAGGGTCAGACCTGTGTCGTTTTGTAAGCGGAGATGTTTCAACAGGATAGTCGGTTATAAATGTTGGTTGAATTAAATGGTGTTCGCAGTATTGACCGAAAATTGCATCAATTAATTTTCCTACTCCCATAGTATTATCGAAGTGCACATCCAGCTTCTTGCAAACCTCTTTGAGTTCGGATTCATTGAGGCCGGCAACATCTTCTCCGGTATATTCTTTTATGGCTTCCAGCATTGGCAGCCTTCTGAAAGGTCTTGAAAATTCTATCTCTTTGTCGCCGAGGGTCACTTGTGTTTTACCGTGAAGTGCGAGTGCTACGTTTTCTATCATCTCTTCGACAAAGTTCATCATCCAAAAATAGTCCTTGTAGGCAACATATATTTCAAGTACTGTGAACTCAGGGTTATGAGTTCGGTCCATCCCTTCGTTTCTGAAATCTTTAGCAAATTCGTAAACTCCTGTATACCCGCCTACAATCAGCCTTTTTAAATATAATTCATTTGCAATTCTCATATAGAGAGGAATATCAAGAGCATTGTGATGAGTAATGAATGGTCTTGCGGTTGCGCCCCCAGGAATAGGCTGTAGGATAGGAGTTTCAACTTCTAAATACCCGAATCCGTTGAAGAAATTCCTCATAGTATTCATTATTTTGTTTCGCTTGATAAATGTATCCCTTACATGCGGATTGACTATAAGGTCGACATATCGCATTCTGTATCTTTGTTCCGGATCGGTAAATGCATCATATAGCTGTCCGTCTTTCTCTTTTACGATAGGCAGCACGCGCAGGGATTTGCTTAAAACAGTCAGTTCTTTGGCATGAACAGAGAGTTCCCCCGCCTGAGTTATAAACGTAAACCCGGCAATCCCAATAATGTCGCCAATGTCCAGAAGTTTTTTAAAGACCGTGTTATACAGTGTTTTATCTTCTCCCGGGCAGATTTCGTCTCTCTTTAAATAAACCTGAATCCTACCTGATTCATCCATCAGTTCCAGAAATGCTGCAGCGCCCATAATTCTGCGGCTCATAATTCTGCCTGCGATTTTAACCTCTTGCAGATTTTTTATAGTATCGTCATATTGCACTCGGATATCCGAGGCAGTTATATTCACTTCGTAGGCAGCAGCCGGGTATGGTTCAATACCCAAGTCTCTCATTGCTTGTAACGAGTCTCGTCGAATCTGCTCTTGTTCATTAAATTCGCTAACTTCCATCTCTTTGATCATTTTTTAATAACTTACAAAATTAACCTTTTTTTAAGAACTTAGAAATTTATTGATTATCTTCGCAAACTATGGCTCTAGATAAAAAATGGATTATAAAGGAGACAGGAAGTCCCCAACTGGTTGATAAACTGGCTGCTGAGTTGAATATCGACACGGCAATAGCTAAGTTGTTGGTTCAAAGGAATATAAAGTCTTTTGACGAAGCCAGATCTTTCTTTAGGCCTCAATTAGAGGATATTCATGATCCATTTTTAATGAAAGACATGAAGAAAGCTGTTGATCGTTTGGATAAAGCAATTAACAATTCTGAAAAAATTTTAGTGTACGGCGATTACGATGTTGACGGTACTACCGCCGTAGCTCTGGTTTACTCCTTCTTAATGAAGTTCTATGCCAAAAATCTGGCTTTTTACATTCCTGACCGTTATAATGAGGGCTATGGAATCTCATATAAGGGTATTGACTGGGCAGCCTCAAACGGTTTTTCTTTAATAATTGCCTTAGACTGTGGTATAAAAGCGATTGAAAAAGTTAAATATGCTAAAGGCAAAGGAATTGAGGTAATTATTTGTGATCATCACCTGCCGGACGAAAATCTGCCTGACGCTGTTGCTGTTCTTGATCCGAAACGCTCAGATTGTACTTATCCCTTTGATGATTTGTCGGGTTGTGGTGTAGGGTTTAAATTTATGCAGGCTTTTGCGCAAACTAAAAATATTCCTTTTAACGAGCTTACTCCACTTTTGGATTTACTTGCTGTAAGTATTGCTTCTGACCTGGTTTCTATAACAGGCGAAAACAGGATTCTGGCATTTTTCGGATTAAAACAGTTGAATGAATCTCCCGGAAAAGGTCTATCGTCTATAATTAAGCTATCGGGGTTGGAAAAACATATGATTACAATTGATGATATTGTTTTCAAAATTGGACCGAGAATTAATGCAGCTGGCAGGATGGAATCCGGTAATACTGCTGTTGAATTGCTTACATCTGTTAATGATATTGATGCTTTAAATATTGGTAATACGATTAATGAGCATAATAATGACCGTAAAAGTATTGACCGCGAGATTACTCTTCAGGCGATAGAGATGGCTCAGAAGAGTGAAAATTTTGAAAGAAGAAAATCAACAATAGTATATAATCCCGACTGGCATAAAGGTGTTGTGGGAATTGTTGCATCTCGCTTGGTGGAAGAATTTTACAGACCTACAATTGTACTCACCCGATCTAATGGATTTATTACAGGCTCAGCAAGGAGTATTCCCGGATTTGACTTGTATGAAGCTGTAGAAGCTTGTTCCGATCTTTTGGAAAATTTCGGGGGTCATATGTACGCTGCAGGACTCACTTTTAAAGTAGATAATTTAGAGAAATTTTGTCAAAAATTTGAGGATGTTGTGGCGTCAAAAATTACTGACGAAATTCTTACACCCGTAATTAATATTGATACGGAACTTGATTTTAAACAAATTACTCCAAAGTTTTTCAGGGTTTTAAAACAGTTCCAACCATTTGGCCCGGGAAATCCATCTCCGGTATTTATATCAAAAAATGTTTACGATAACGGTAACGGTAGAAAGGTTGGGTCTGAGTCCGGACATTTAAAACTGGAGCTTATTCAGGAGGATAATCCTCACCGGCATATAAGTGCAATTGCTTTTAATCGTTCCGAAGATTTTGATCATCTGAATGAAGGGAAACCTATTGATGTTTGCTATTCGGTAGCTGAGAATTATTACAGAGGTATAGCAAATATTCAGCTTAGAGTAAAAGATATTAAGTTGAAAGAGGATTTTCTTCGATAAAATCTCTTAAAAAACCAACCTTACAAGTGCAGTAGGCAGAAACCCCTGCTGATAGGTGTATGATGTTAATCCTGTTTCCGGATTAAATGATTCAGAATAGATATTGTTGCGGTCAGTAAAGTTTATAAGATCAATTCCACATTCAAGCGTTGAACCCTTCATGTTGTATTTAAATGTAATTTTTGAATCTGCCTTTAAATAATCTCTGTTTCTTACGGAGTATGCTTTTAAATCGTCATAAATAACTTTGCCTGCGGCTAATGAAGCCTCTTTATCGACAACCAAGGTTCTTATTCCTCCGCTCCATACGATTCTGAAATTAAAGTCCACCGAACTTTTTTTATTAAACGGAAATTCAAATCCCAGAAGCCAATTGGCCGCATAATTTGAAGCATATTTGGTTTTACGCCAAATGCCGTCACTAGGTTTATAAAGCGATTGAAAAACAGAACCGGTCATAAGCAGATACCAGTTTTTACTTAAATATTTTTCGAGAGTAAGTTCCACACCGTAATTTTTACCCAGACCTCTATTCACTAAGCTGTCTCTGTCTTCGGTTCCGTTATAATAGGTTGAACCTAAATTGAGTACCGAAAAATTGGAAGGTCGCGGTTCTACCGGAATACTCCACATATCTTGATAGTATGCCTCTAATTTCAAACTCCAGTTTTCGGCCAGTTTGTTTGAATATCCGACTACAAAGTGTTGAGATTTTGAAAAATCTAACCCTTCGCAGGTGCGCCAATATACTGTTCTTGTTTCATTTGGAGTTTCCATAAAGTAAACCGGGAGCGTTTGGGTTTGTGAGTGAATTCCGTAACCGAATCTGATTGATTGGGTATTTGTAAAGTTCCAGCTGAATCCGAATCTTGGTTCTATTGTTTTTGTTTGGTTCAAGAAAAGGAATTGACTATGGAGGCCGAGATAAAGATCGGTCTTTTCGCTGAATCTGTGCTTCCATTCCAGGAAACTTTGTGTCAATCTAAGGTGCTCATTTTTTATGTCCATCAGTTTTAAGTAAGCACCGTAATAGTAAACACTGTCTTGTTGTCTTATCCATTTATCTTTATATGTAATTCCTGCCGAAAACGTGTTTTTTGCGTTAATTTTTTTTGTGTAATGGAGAGAAAATGAGAGTTGCTGTTCTAAAAAATCGGATGAATAGTACAAACGTTTTAAATTGTTCTGGAGGATGGAATCTAATACTATATGTGAGCTTTGTCCGGAATATGAGATGGTTGTAAAAATATTTGCTTTAGACCCTATCACAATCCTGTTTGTGAGACCTACAACTCCTATTACTGTATTATTTTTAAGATCGGTGTTTTTGATAGGATTAAACTGATCGGTAGAATTTTCGGCAGATGCTGTGACTTTATCAATTCCACCAAGTCCGAAAAGTGTAAATGTTCCGAGCTTTTTTGTTGGTACATGAAACTTAAAATTTATATCGGTATATGTCGGAACTGCACCTCCGGCAATATTAAATCCCATTTTTTGTAACAAGTCCAAAAATGAGTATCTGCCATTTATCATATATGATGATTTCTGTTTAACTGAAAAAGGGCCTTCTATTCCCGCTTCATATCCATTAAGTCCCACTTGAAGAACAAATTCATGTTTATTACTGTTCCCGTTTCTCATGTTTAAATCGAAAACGCCTGCCAAAGCATTACCATATTCTGCCGGAAATGCACCCGATAAAAAATCGGAACGCGTCAACAGATTGCTGTTTAGCATGCTTACCGGTCCTCCGGATGTACCTTGGACGGCAAAATGGTTTGGATTAGGTATATCAACTCCTTCAAGCCTCCACAGCAAACCTGTTGGAGAATTACCTCTTATTATGATGTCGTTTCTGGTGTCATTACTTGATGTAAGTACTCCTGCGAAATTGGTTGCCATTCTTCCCGGATCTGCCCAACTTCCGGCATACCTTTCACTCTCTTCTATAGAAAAGGATCTTGAACTTATGGTTGCCATTTTGTTTATAACCTCTCCTTTTTTATATCCTTTAACGGTTACCGCGTCTAAAATGGTTGCATTCTCAGTCATTTCTACTGTTAAAAAAAGTTCTTTTCCTGAATTTACAGTTACACTCCTCATATAAAGAGTTTCATAACCCATAAAGACAAACATAAAATTGTTCCGGCCTACGGGTACGTTTTTAATTACAAAATCGCCGTTAGCATCGGAGAATGCTCTTATATTATCTGAGATATTATTTACGACTATTGTGACTCCGGATATTGGTGCTGTAGTAACCTTATCGGTAATTTTCCCTCTTATAGTTTGTTTGTACTGGGAAAACATTATACCGGAGATAGAGAGAATTGTAATTAATGTTAAAAAAATTCTTTTACTCATTAAATTTCAATATTTCTAATGACAGTCTACATCTTCAATCAAAATTAAATATTTTTTTTTGATTGTTTGATAAAATTCCTAATTATTTTATTTTAAATTTATTATATTTTTTCTAAATTTGCTCTTGCTCATCATTTCTTAATGAATTTTTATAATGGAAACCCTCCTGAGCTATAAAAAGTATTTCTCCTCTGCGGAAAAAGATTGGGTGGTTTTTCTGCACGGTATCGGCGGTGACAGTCGTACTTTTTGTTTACAGATTAAAGCTTTTATGCCTTATTTTAATCTGTTGTTGCCCGATTTGAGAGGTCACGGAGCTTCAGTTAATATGTCTAAACCCGAATCGGGAAAATATTCATTCAAATTAATTGCGGAAGATGTATTTAAGCTTATGGATAACCTGAATATTTCTAAAGCTCACTTTGTGGGTGGTTCATTCGGGGCTACACTTATAAGGGAGATGCAGGAGCTATGTCCGGAAAAGTTTATTTCGGTTGTTGCAGCCGGAGGTGTTTTAAGGTTAAGTCCTCTATTTTATTTAGCTTTAAACTTTGCTAAGATTTTGGCACCATACATAAACAACTATCTGCTCTATGAAATAATGGCTTATATAATAATGCCAAGAAAAAATCATGCTAAATCAAGGCAGCTCTTTCTGAATATCTCCAAATCGGTACCGCCGGATGAATTTACATCCTGGATAGTTGTTATTAGTGAAGTTAAACACAAACTTGATGAAATTTATAATAAACCTTTTTCTTCGCCCACTCTTTTAATAAACGGAAGTGAAGATTATGCTTTTTTAATGGATTGTATAAGATTTTGCAAAATAAATCCGTGTACTCAAATGGAGATTATTCCTCATTGCGGTCATTTAAGCAATATTGATAAATATAATAATTTCAATGAATTGGCTTTGCATTTTTTGATGGATAAAACTCATTAATATGCAATATTATAAATTCAATATTGTCTGTTTTATCAATTTGATTCTGTTGTTGTGCAATTCTAAGTCGGTATCATCTCAACAGATTGTATCGCAAAAGAATTCGGATATTGTTTCTAATTCTCAAATTTTATTTTCTAATATGGACTCTTGGTATTATAATGAAATCAAAGAGTCTTCAATAATTGGAGGTGAAACAAAGAGGTTGTATCAAATTGGTGACAAACAAAAGTATACCAATTTAAAATCTGCCTGGGCAACCACAAATTTGCATGCGAAAATCGGGGTAGATGTTGCTGTCCCTAGTGTTTTCCCTGAACAAAGAGATAATGGGAGCTGTTGCAGGATGGAGTGTATAATTAATAAAGTGGATGTAATTGGGTTTAATATTAATGTGCTTGTTTCCGGGACTATTTTTCTAGGCGATATAGCGGAACCTGTTAGAAGTATTAAAAATCCGATAAAGAAGCTTAATCATGGGATTAGGTTCTCTTCAAGACCGGTTTCCGTAAAGTTTAGTTATAAGTATAAATCCGGCCAAAATCGTCAAAGAGTGTTTTATGACGTTAGCCCTGTAACTGGTCCCGATAAGGGTGAATTTTGTATGATTCTTCAAAAAAGATGGGAGGACGAAAAAGGAAATATCTACGCTGTAAGGATAGGGGGGGCAAGGTGTTTTTTTAACGATACAGGTAATAAATGGATTAATGATACTACCATTACTTTATTATATGGAGATCTTTCGAAAAAACCTTTTTATGACGCTAAGTTGATGGGATTAATCCCCGAGGTAAGTGAACTATACGTTAAAAACAGTAAAAATAAGATGGTCCCAATTATTGAAAAGGGGTGGGATTTAAAGAATGAACTTCCCACTCACTTGGTTTTATATTTTACGGCAAGCTATGAGGGAATAAATTTTATTGGATCTCCTCAGTCTGTTCTCTGGGTGGACAATATAAAATTTCAATATTAATCTAGAAATGATTATTTGCCGAAAGTCTAAATCAAGGCAATAATTTCAGATACTAATTGCGTAATATTTTTATTATCAGTTGTTATTACATGAGTCGCTGATTTAAGATAACCCTCTTCTCG
>CAZOOH010000043.1:0-11206 GCA_964581375.1 uncultured Muribaculaceae bacterium | reverse complement strand
AGCAGCAGCTCTGAGAAATGTCTATGAGAGACGGGATAAAATTAAAAAGGGTTATAAAATTGTCAAGGAGGCTTCTATAATGAGGCACTTTACAGTTGAGCTGGCTCCAAAATAATTACTCATTGTCTTCTTTCCAAACGAGTGCGTAATCTAAAAGTTTTTGTTCAAGGTTGGCTTTCACAACTTTGATTGTTACTTTACTTCCCATTGTATAACGACGGCCGGATCTTTTTCCGGTCAGAGTGTATGAATCTTCGTCAAATACAAAAAAGTCCTCTTTTATATCTCTTAAAGGAATCATTCCCTCAATTTTTGTCTCATCGATTTCTACATACATACCCCATTCTGTTATACCGGAAACAGAGCCCACAAAGGTTTGTCCAATTTTATCCTGCATAAATTCTACAACCTTGTATTTAATACTGGCCCTCTCGGCGTCAGCTGCTAACTGTTCCCTTTCGGAAGAGTATTTACACCAATCTTCATATTTTGCTTTGTTCTCTGACTTTCCATTGTCGAGATAATGAGCAAGCAGCCTGTGAACCATCATGTCCGGATATCGTCTAATAGGGGAGGTGAAGTGTGTATAATAATCGAAAGCTAAACCGTAGTGTCCTATATTGTCTGTAGAGTATATTGCTCTTGCCATAGACCTTAATGCAAAAATTTCAATTGCTCCCTCTTCGGGTTTGCCTTTAATTGAATCGAGCAAGGTGTTTATTGAAGAAGAGAGCTCTCTTGCATTTTTTGCCGGTTTCAACTGATATCCGAAATGGGTTATAAAAGAACGAAGAGTTGCTATCTTATCGAATTTAGGTTCGTCGTGAACCCTGTATACAAATGTTCTCTCTTTTTTAACCTCTCCTTTTTTTGTTCCGGTTTTTCCAATAAATGCTGCCACTTCTCTGTTAGCAAGCAACATGAACTCTTCGATGAGCCAGTTAGAGTCTTTACTGATTTTTGAATAAACCCCGATTGGTTTGCCCTGTGAATCAATTTCTACCTTCATTTCGGGCCTCTCAAAACTGATTGCCCCGCTTTTAAATCTATCTTCTCTTAATGAACTTGCAATTTGATGAAGAGTGTGAATTTCATTGAGCATAGGGCCATTCTCTCCTTCAATTATGCTTTGAGCAAAATCGTAGTCAAACCGATAGTTTGAATTTATAACTGTTCTGCCAAACCATTTTGAAATTACTTTTCCTTTTTCGGTCATTTCAAAAACTGCCGAAAAACAGAGTTTGTCTTCATTCGGTCTCAATGAGCAAAGTTTATTTGAAAGTTTTTCCGGAAGCATAGGAATTGTCCTGTCCACAAGATATACCGATGTTGCTCTCTCCAAAGCCTCTTTGTCAAGAATTGATCCGGGTTTTACATAATGTGTAACATCTGCAATATGAACGCCAACTTCCCACACCCCTGCGCCTGTACTTCTCAATGATATTGCATCATCAAAGTCTTTGGCGTCTTTTGGGTCGATTGTTAAAGTAGGAATAGCTCTAAAGTCGCGCCTTTTTTTAATCTCCTCATCGTCAATAATATCCGGAATTTTCTCGGCTTCTAATTCTATTATGGGGTCGAACTTAAATGGTAGTCCGAATTCTGCCAGAATGGCATGCATTTCGGTATTGTTTTCGCCCGGTTTTCCTAATATATCAAGAATGTGACCCAATGGTTCCGTAGATTTTGCCGGCCAGGAGTCAACTACAACTGATGCTTTTTTCCCGTTGTCCTCTTTGGTTAAAAAATCAGAAGAGACCCTGATGTCATAAGGCATATTTTTATTTTCAATAATTACCCACGCCTCTCTTCCCGAAAGTTGTATAATTCCAGTGTATGGAGTTTTTGAACGTTCGAGGATGGCAATTACTTCCCCTTCTTGTCGTCTGGAGTTGGACTTTCCTTTGGTAACCACTACTTTAACAGTGTCATTGTGTAGCGCTCCACGTAATTTTCTTGCATTGACAAATATGTCGTTTTCTCTCTCTTGCGAAACTATAAATGCGAAACCCTCCCGGGTCATGCTTACTTTACCAGTAATTTCCTCTTTATTCTGTCTGGATTCGTTTTTTCTTTGACTTTTGAACTTTGAGACTTTTCTTCTGTTTTCCTTTTTGTGCATAATTTGTATAAATTTGCCACTTGAATGTAACCAACAAATGTAACTATTATTATGAACAAAAAGGTACTTTTAATGATCCTCGACGGATGGGGAGAGGGAAGAAACGATAATTCGAATGCAATTTATATACAGGGAGAACCACAAGTAGAAAAACTAAAAAACAGCTACGCACATTCAAAACTTATGGCTTGCGGCGAAGATGTTGGTTTACCGGAAGGGCAGATGGGTAATTCTGAGGTTGGCCATTTAAATATCGGAGCCGGCAGAGTTGTTTATCAGGATTTGGTAAAAATTAATAAGGCGTGCAGAGAAAACCGACTTTTAGAAAATCCCGAAATTAAGAGTGCGTATGATTATCTTAAAAAAACAGGGAAAAAACTTCACTTTCTCGGATTGGTATCCGATGGTGGTGTTCACAGTTCAATGGAGCATCTTTTTGCTTTTACTCAAGTAGCAAATGAGCAGGGTTTGGAGAAGGTTTTTGTTCACTGTTTTATGGATGGTCGCGACACTGACCCTAAAAGTGGTAAAGGATATATTGAGCAACTGGAAAAACATCTGCAAAAAAACGGAGGAAAAATTGCCTCTATTGTCGGCAGATACTATGCAATGGACAGAGATAAAAGATGGGAGAGGGTAAAACTTGCATATGACTTGCTTGTAAAAGGGGAGGGCGATGCTTTTACTAATCCTGTTGATGCAATGCAGAAGAGTTATGACAATGATATAACCGACGAGTTTGTAAAACCGATGGTTGCTGTAAATTCCGATAATAAACCACTGGCTCTTATCGAAGAGGGCGATGTTATAATTTTCTTCAATTTCAGAAACGATCGCGCCAGAGAACTAACAGCAGTCTTGACCCAAAATGATATGCCGGAATTTGAAATGAAGACCATTCCTCTTTACTATTGTTGTCTTACTCCTTATGACGATAAATTTAAAGGACTTCATATTTTATACGATAAAGAGAATGTTCAAAAGACGCTTGGAGAGGTTGTTGCTGCGGCAGGTAAAAAACAACTCCGAATTGCCGAGACTGAAAAATATGCTCATGTAACTTTCTTCTTCTCAGGCGGAAGAGAAGCTGTTTTTGAGAATGAAAACAGGGTACTTATTAATTCTCCCAAGGTTGCTACATACGATTTACAACCCGAAATGAGTGCTGTCGAAATTAAAGAAGCGCTTTTAAAAGAGATAAAAGAGAATGGCCAGGATTTAATTATTCTGAATTTTGCAAACGGCGACATGGTTGGACATACCGGTGTTTTTGAAGCAATAAAAAAAGCTGTAAAGACAGTTGATGATTGTGTGGGAGAAATTATTCCTGTTGCTAAAGCAGCCGGTTATACAATTCTTGTAACAGCCGATCACGGAAATGCAGATAACGCGGTTAATCCTGACGGCTCACCAAATACTGCTCACTCACTTAATCCGGTTCCGTTCATTGTAGTTGATGACGAAATTAAAGAGGTTAAAAATGGTATCTTAGCCGATATTGCACCTACTATATTGAAAATAATGGGAATAGAAAAACCTGCTGAGATGACAGGTAATGTTTTAGTATAATTCGCTTCCTATTATTATCTTTATAGCACTTTAACCTACAAACAATGCCCTTTGTACACCTACACGTGCACACCCAGTATTCTATATTGGATGGTGCCGCTCCCATAAACAAATTATTTAAAAGAGCTGCCGAAGATAATCAGCAGGCACTTGCTATTACCGATCACGGAAACATGTTCGGGGTAAAAGAGTTTTTAAAAGTAGCCAAAGATTATCCGGATGTGAAACCAATAGTAGGTTGTGAATTTTATGTTTCAAAGGAGGGCAGACATTTAAGAAGAGGAAAAGAAGACCAGAGCAGCTACCATCTTGTTTTACTTGCAAAAAATTTTCAGGGATATAAAAATCTTATAAAATTGGCATCCTATGCCTATATCGAGGGTTATTATTATAAACCCAGAATAGACAGGGAGTTGCTGGAAATGTTCGGAAGCGACCTTATTTGCTCATCTGCTTGTTTGGCCGGTGAAGTTCCAAGAGCAATATCTGCCGGAAGAATAGATGAAGCAGAAGAGACTATTTTATGGTATAAAAATCTGTTTGGAGAAGATTATTATCTGGAGCTCCAAAGGCACGAAACGGATGTACCAGGTGCGGACACAACAGTTTTTCCTCAGCAGCAAAAGGTAAATAAGGTTATTTTGGAACTGGCTGCAAAACACGGAGTAAAGTGTATTGCGACCAACGATGTTCACTTCGTATCGGCAGATGACAGGGAGGCGCACGACAGATTGATTTGTTTGACTACAAACGCCGATTATGAAGATCCGGACAGGCTGAGATATTCTAAACAAGAGTATTTAAAAACGCAGGAGGAGATGTCCGAAATATTTAAGGATCTGCCCGAAATACTTGACAATACAATTGAAATAGCATCTAAAATTGAAAAATACAGCATTGATTCAAGTCCGATTATGCCCTATTTTCCTTTGCCCGAGAATTTTACCGATGCGAATGACTATTTAAGAACTCTTGCGTATGAAGGGGCAGCTGTTCGCTATGGAGAACTCACCGATGTGCAAAAGGAGAGAATAGAGTTTGAACTTGCTACAATTGTCAAGATGGGATTTCCCGATTATTTTCTAATTGTAAGAGACTTCATTAATGCGGGCAGAGAGATGGGTGTATCGGTTGGCCCTGGAAGAGGGTCGGTTGCTGGGTCAGTAGTTGCCTACTGCCTTAAGATTACCGAAATTGATCCTTTTAAGTATGACTTGCTTTTCGAGAGGTTTTTAAATCCGGACAGGGTGTCAATGCCCGATATTGATATAGATTTCGATGATGACGGTCGTTCAAAAGTGCTTAAATATGTAGAGGAAAAATATGGCAAAGAGAAGGTATCTCACGTAATTACTTTTGGAACAATGGCTGCAAGAAGCGCAATTCGCGATGTAGCCAGAATTCAGAAATTACCGTTGAATGAATCGGACAGGCTTGCCAAAATGATTCCTGTAAAACTTCCCGAATCGGAAGGTAAATCGACAGAGGTTACTTTGGCAAATTGTTTAAAGTTCGTGCCCGAATTTCAGGAGGCTGTAAACAATGGCAGTCAGCTTGTTAAGGATACAATAGAGTTTGCTCAAAAACTTGAAGGAAACGTTAGAAACGTAGGGGTTCATGCTTGTGCTATTCTTATAGGCAGAGAGGATCTTCGTGAATATATTCCAATAAGCACCGCCAAAGATAAAGACACCGGAGAAGAGATGTGGGTCTCTCAATATGAGGGCTCATATATTGAGCAGGTTGGTTTGTTGAAGATGGATTTTCTAGGATTAAGGACGCTCTCAATTATCAAGGATGCTGTAAATAATATTAAGAAATCCAAAAACATAGTTGTTGATATTGATCATATTCCGCTGGACGACCCCGATACTTTTGCCCTGTTCAGCAGGGGTGATTCTTTAGGAACATTTCAGTTTGAATCGGATGGAATGAGAAAATGGCTGAGGGAACTAAAACCAAACAGGTTTGAAGATCTCATTGCTATGAATGCCCTCTATCGTCCCGGTCCGATGGACTATATTCCCGATTTTATTCACAGAAAATTTGGATTAAAGCAAATCGAATACGATTTGCCTGTTATGAAAGAGGTTCTTGAAGACACGTATGGTATAACTGTGTATCAGGAACAGGTTATGCTTTTGTCCCAGAAAATTGCCGGCTTCGGAAGAGGAGATGCCGACAATATGCGTAAGGCGATGGGTAAAAAGAACCGAAAGGATATGGATAAACTTAAGGAGAAATTCCTCTCTGGCGGACAAAACAATGGCCATCCTGTTGCTGTGCTCGAAAAAGTTTGGAAAGACTGGGAGGCCTTTGCTGAATATGCTTTTAATAAATCTCACTCCGCTTGCTACGCTTGGATAGGATACCAAACAGCCTATCTTAAAGCACATTTCCCGGCAGAATATATGGCTGCAACTTTAAGCCGAAATCTTAACGATATTGGTGAAATAGGCAAGTTTATGGACGAGTGTAAAAGGATGGGAATTAATGTTCTGGGGCCCGATGTTAATGAAAGTTCAGATACATTTACCGTCAACAAAAAAGGTGATATTCGTTTCGGAATGGCCGGAGTAAAAGGAGTAGGAGCAGCAGCGGTTGAGCAGATTGTTAAAGCCAGAGAGGCTGCTGAGGGAGGCTTCACTTCAGTTTTTGACTTTGTTGAGAAAGTAAATTTGTCGGCAGTTAACAAAAGAACGATTGAATCATTAGTCTATGCCGGAGCATTTGATGGATTCGGGCAAATAAAGAGGGAGCAATTTTTTGTGACAAACAATAAAGATGAATCTTTTCTTGATCAACTGTTAAGATACGGAAACCGTTATCAAGCCGACTTTGTTTCTGAAAGTAACTCACTTTTCGGAGAGCAACACAGTCCCAAACCTGTCACCCCTGAAATTCCCCCTATACCCGAAGTCGACAGCCTGGAACTCCTTAAAAGAGAGAAAGAGCTTATAGGAATGTACATTTCGGCACACCCTCTTGATCAATACAGTTTTGAAATAAAAAATTTTACTACTCACACTTTGGCTCAAGCAGTTGAGATGCCGGATATGGCCCTTAAAAACAAAAATCTGCAAGGTAAAGAGGTGATTTTAGCCGGCTTGGTAGGTGCAGTAAAAACCTCATATACAAGAAGTACAGGAAAGCCGTTTTCCAATTTTACGCTTGAAGATTTTGAGGGATCGGCCGGGTTCTCTCTTTACGGAAAAGATTATGAGGCATTTATGCAATATATCCAACAAGGATTACCTCTGCTTATTAAGTGTGTCATTTCGCCAAGATACCCTGTCGGTAATAAAGTAAATGAAAAAGGCGAAAAAGCAGAACCGTCTGAATATATTCTCAAAATTAAAAATATAAGACTTCTTGCAAATACGAAAGAGGATTTTATAAGGGAATTTAATATCTATGTAGATGTGTCAAGGCTCGACTCTTTTTTAAGAAAGAATTTAGTCAAACAAATAAAAGAGAACAAAGGTAAAACAGTGCTGATTCTAAATATTACAGATATTGAAAATCAGATGGCAGTAGAATTTATTTCCGGCAAGTTTGCCGTATCTTTAAATAGTTCTTTTCTGGAGTTTCTGGAGAATAACGGAGTCAAATACTCATTTACTCCAAGCCTGAGCTTTTAATTCTAACGACAGACCGTCGGGAGTAATAAGAACGGCTCCAATCTCCGGAGAACACAGGTGTCCGATTATGTCCAGCTGAGGGAACTCTTTCTTAAGTACCTCATATTGAGAAACCGGAATGGTAAATATAAACTGTACATCATTGCCTCCGTTTAGTGCGGCAGTAACGGGATCCAGATTAAGTTCCTCGGCCATAGCGCTTGTTTGAGTTGCAACCGGGATTTTTTCCAAAAATATTTTTGCTCCGAATCCGGTATTATGGCAAATCATTTTGACAGCATCTGCCAATCCCTTTGAAAGGAACTCTCCGCTTGTCGGAACAATCCCGTTGTTTTCGAACTCTTTTAAAAGGGAGGTATTAATTTCGGGATTTAAATATGCTTTTAAAATAAACTTGTAGTTTGTAAGATCCGGTTGTGCAGAAGAGCTGTTAAACAAAGCCTTCTCTCTTTCGAGCAGATGTAAACCCATCAGAGCAGCTCCAACATTTCCGGAAAGGCAAATAAGATCGCCCGAAGATGGCGCAGGCTTTTGAACAAAGCTGCTTTTTCTTTGTTTCCCTTGTGAAGATAATGAAAGAGTCAGACCTGTCATGGATGGGACAAGTTCAAGAGATACATTGGATATTTGATGTTCTTCTATTCCCGCTACAATTCCTGACCACAACTCCTCTACATCTTCGACAGAGAAGCGGCCTGAAAGGCCTAAGCGTATTGAAATATTGTCCGGGAAAAAGAGGTTTGAGTACAGTGGACCTATGCTCATAATCAATGATTTATAACCAAGATATTTGAGAGGCATATAAACCAGATCAAAATCGATACCTTCCAGAAAGAGTGAGTGAGAATTCTCCCACACAAATTCACCCTCTTGGCCATAAATTAATGTAGATGAGAGTCTTGAATTTAATTGAGATAACAGCTTTGCGGTTAATGCATTTTTTCCGATATCGGAAATCTCAGTCTTTTTCTTAATTTCGCCGTTGTTTACCATACCCGGATATTTTTCACAAAAATATATTAAAAGATTTAACTTTGTAAGCAGATGAGTGAAAACGACAATATTATACAACAGGTTACCGAGAGTGAATATGAGCATGGATTCGAGACAGCACTTGAACAGGAGTTTATCCCTAAAGGGCTCAACGAAGAGGTAATTAAAATAATATCTGCCAAAAAAAATGAACCTGAATGGCTGCTCGAGTTTAGGCTAAAAGCCTATAACAAATGGCTTACGATGACTATGCCTACCTGGCCACATCTCAAAGTTCCCGAAATTAATTATCAGGATATTATTTATTTTGCCGCCCCTAAAAAGCCGGCCAAAGATGGAGTTATTGATCCCGAATTACAAGCTACTTTCGATAAATTGGGAATACCTTTGGACGAAAGAAATGTTTTGGCAGGTGTTGCCGTAGATGCCGTTTTCGATTCGGTATCAGTCAAAACCACTTTTAGAGAATCACTAGCTGAGAAAGGAATTATTTTTTGCTCCTTTTCCGAGGCAGTGAGAGATTACCCGGATCTTATCAAAAAATATCTTGCCTCGGTTGTTCCATATGGTGACAACTACTTTGCAGCATTAAATTCGGCTGTTTTCAGCGACGGGTCATTTTGTTATATCCCAAAAGGGGTAAGATGTCCGATGGAGTTGTCCAGCTATTTCAGGATAAACGCAAAGGGAACCGGACAGTTCGAGAGAACATTAATTGTTGCAGATGAGGGTTCGTATGTGAGCTATCTGGAGGGTTGTACTGCACCTCAAAGGGATGAAAACCAGCTTCATGCCGCTGTTGTTGAAATAGTAGTGATGAAGGATGCTCACGTAAAATACTCTACGGTTCAGAACTGGTATCCCGGCGATGTAAACGGAAAAGGAGGCATATTCAATTTTGTTACAAAAAGAGGGATTTGTAAAGGGGAAAACAGTAAATTGTTCTGGGCTCAAGTAGAGACAGGATCTGCGATAACATGGAAATATCCGAGCACAATTCTCAAAGGAGATAACTCAATCTCCGAATTTTACTCTGTTGCCGTAACAAATAATTATCAGCAAGCCGATACCGGAACAAAAATGATTCACATCGGGAAAAACACACGAAGCCGTATAGTGAGCAAAGGTATATCTGCCGGAAAAAGCGAAAACAGTTACAGAGGGTTGGTTAAGATTTTGCCAAACGCCGATTTCTCAAGAAATTTTACTCAATGTGACAGTTTGCTCCTTGGAAACAGATGTGGGGCTCATACATTTCCTTATATTGAAAACGAAAATGATACGGCAATACTTGAACATGAAGCAACAACGTCTAAAATCAGCGAAGATCAGTTATTTTATTGTCAACAGAGAGGTATTGGCACTGAAGATGCTGTCGGACTTATAGTTAACGGATATGCAAAAGAGGTTTTAAATCAATTACCGATGGAATTTGCCGTAGAGGCTCAAAAGCTTCTGCAAATTACGCTTGAGGGTAGTGTAGGATAATTTTTGATTATGACAGATTTTTTTAGTGTAGATAATATTGCATTCAGCATAGCGGGTCAGGGAGTCAGCTTTCTTGAGGTTCTCGCTGTTATTACCGGACTTGGTTGTGTATATTTAGCTTCTCAAAGAAGGGTGTTAAATTTTTGGTTTGGATATACATACAATTTTTTGCTCTTCTTTTTGTTTTTGCAAAAAGGGCTCTATTCAAGTATGATTTTACAACCGGTTTCAATCGCAATAAATTTATACGGACATTACAGATGGACTCACCCGAGGAAAGAAGAAACAAATAAAAACAGAGAGCTCAAAATATCACTTCTGACGAATAAATCGCGGTTTTTATATGTTGGTTCGGTAATTATTTGGGTTGTTTTATGGGGGACATTTTTGCTTAATATACATTCAATTTTACCGGCATACTTTAATGAAGCAAGACAACCTTATCTCGACTCCTTTGTTACAGGTATGATTTTAATCGCACAATACTTATCTGCCCAAAAGAAACTTGAGTGCTGGGCAGCTTGGTTAGTTGTTAATATTACGAATGTTGTTTTATATTTACTTGCAGGACTTGCGTTTATGCCTATGGTAAGTGCTGCATATTTAGTATTAGCCTTTTTTGGTTTTGCAATGTGGAAAAGGCAATGGGAAAAAGAAAAAGTTTAAGTGTACAGATATGTTAAAAATAAAAGGACTACACGCATCAATAAATGGCAAAGAGATTCTTAAAGGAATTGACTTTGAAGTTAAAGAGGGCGAAATTCACGCAATAATGGGACCTAATGGTTCCGGAAAAAGTACATTGTCGGCAGTTTTAGCCGGAAGAGATACCTTTGAAGTAACAGCAGGTGAGGTTATTTATAAAGGAAAAAATTTACTTGATCTTGCTCCGGAAGAGAGGGCGAGAGAGGGCATCTTTTTGGGATTTCAATATCCTGTGGAGATTCCGGGAGTGAGCAATGTTAATTTCATGAAGACTGCTGTTAACGAGCATCGCAAACATAATAATCTGCCACCACTTACAGCTGCAGAATTCTTAAAAATGATAAGAGAGAAGATGGCTATTGTAGAGATGGATAGTTCGTTTTCTACCAGAGGGGTGAATGTGGGATTCTCAGGAGGAGAGAAAAAGAGAAATGAGATTTTTCAAATGGCAATGTTGGATCCCTCTTTGTCTATTCTTGATGAGACCGATTCCGGATTGGACGTTGATGCTTTAAGAGTTGTTGCTAATGGAGTAAATAAACTAAAAAGAGACGATAATGCTTTTATAGTAATAACCCACTATCAGAGGCTATTGGACTATATTGTTCCGGACATTGTTCATGTTTTGTACGATGGCAGAATTATTAAAACTGCCGGGAAGGAACTGGCGCTGGAAGTAGAGACAAGA
>CAZOOH010000042.1:0-11283 GCA_964581375.1 uncultured Muribaculaceae bacterium | reverse complement strand
GGTAAACTCCCAGTCTTGGCCTTACAATGAAACCGGCCTCAATAAGCATCGGCATCACACAGTCAAAAGCCACATCAAGCATTCTGGTGCTTCCGTATTTCTCACTCAGCTTTTTGAGCAAATACTCTCTGCTCACTTCGTCCTGTACATGGAAATATTTTCCCATTTGAGACAGGGAATCATAGAAAATTGTATATGCAGAGCTCATCATAGCCACAAACAACAGCCGACGGTCGTATTTGCTACGGAGCAGATTCTCTGTTTCTTCTTTGTGCTCCAGCAGGTATGGCATCAATTTATTTTTTATAGTCATACGATTCATTAGTGCAACGGTTTTTTTTGCACGATTTGCACCAGCACATTCTGTGTGAGCCAGTTCGTTGAAATAATCCATTGAGGCATTACCATCCAACACAGCCCGAAGAGCCATCTCCAGCACTCCAAGTGATATTCTTTTCTCTATGCCTATTGTAATCTTCTCCATTCTTATTTCGTAATTTTGATAAAGGGGATTGCCACTTCCATAAAGTGACTACCACCATGTGTTATTTTTTCCGTTTTGTTGCTTGCAAAACATTTGTCGTCACGTAGGCAAAGCCAATTGTCGTGACTAAGTAGATTAAGTTCTGCATTCGCATTAGCAAATCTGTTTTGCTCTTCTTTATCCGTATATATCAGGTGCCGATCACCTCGGCTACCGTCCTTAAAAAGATATACTTTTTCTTCTTGCTTTATAGATCTCCAGCCTTTTGCCAAGACATTGCCGTGATCTGCTGTGAAATAGATAGTAAATCCTTTTTCTGCAATAGCTTCCAGTTTTGAGATGAAACGTGTACACCAATATTCTGTTAGTAGATGCAATTCTTTCAAATCGGCAGAAGCATGGATCTTTTCATCCATTTCTATCGTTACAAAAGAAAGTCTTTTCACACCATCGTTTATTGTAAATTCATCTGTATTATAAAGATATTGCACCTCAAAATCGCTGAAGCCACGTTGTTGCCAGTAGTTTTTCCAAAGCTTAGCTTCGTTTTGTGGATTCTGTTGATAGTCTTGCAATGGCGTCTCGCCACGAAAGATTGCCTGGCGTGAGAGCATTGTGATACTTGGAAGCCATGATACGATAGAGTTATCATTTGTTTTGAATCCGTTTTTCTTCAAATAGCTTTTCAATATGATGTATTGCCAATAACTCATTCCGTCTACCACCACCAAAGCCAGCTTGTCGTCTTGATGGTAGTTGGTTGAAAGATGTGGAAGAATGCGATTTACACTTTTTGGAGCAATAAGGGAACTGCTTACAAGAGTAGAGAAATAGCTTTCGTCTAACCATTTCTGAAACTTTTGATTTAGATAAATCACTTCGTTCCATAGGTCATCTATCACACCTGCTCCGATTGCTTCGGTTAATATTGTAGAAATATCCCTGATCGTCCTAGGTAAATCTTTCCAATCAAAATCGCCTACCTGGAGCCTATAGCGAAATGTTGCAACCGATATTTGATGTTGCTCACTAACTCTACTGTCAATGTTTGACAGAATACACTTTCCTTCTGTTAGAGAAACTCTTTTGCCAACATATTCGGAGTAGAGTACCTCTAGGACATCAAGCGATTCTTTGCGCAGTAAAGTTTTGTCGACAAAGAGTGGAAAGACGTCAGTTATTGAGAATTCCAGTTTTACTCCTTCTTTTTTCAAATCAGGCAATAATGCATTTGCATGATTGCAGATATATACGTATCGAGAGTTAGGGCTTTGTTTATAGTGTAGCTCAAAGTGGATTCGCAGCGAAAGCTGGCTACCTTTTACAATTTCAAGGCCTTGTTCTTTACACAACAGACGGCATACTTCATCATTAAAGAGAAATCTGTCGGGATTCTCCACGAATGTAAGGCGACAGTAATCTACCGTCACCTTTTGAGCTATTTTTTGTATCAGTCTGCTTGTCATCTATATTATCCTTTGTAATTGCTAGAAGTTATAGCCAATTGTTATTCAACAGCATACATATTTAGTTCTCGCAAAGTTCTCGCAAAGTTCTCGCATTTTCATATCATTTGCGAGAAGTATGATTCTTGCCTGGTATCCATTGTTTTTTCTCTCCCAATTCTATACAGCCTTCTTTTTTGAGCTTTGTAAGCATATGACCTATCTTTGTAAGTTTCTGTTTCTCGTTGAGAGCCTCTGGCAACTTAGGCAAAAGTAGTTCATCCACATCCTTACGACTTACTTTTTTATGCTGGTCAATGAGCTTGATAATCATTTCAGTGTAATAATTCTCATCTAAACCTTTATTTCGAGTATAATCAGCCTTTTTACCGATTTTCCCGGCTATTGACTTTGCAATATAGAGAGCGTTTTTCTTACCTTCTACTAATTTATGCTTTCTAAGGTAGGCAATTTCTTCATCTGAAAGAGGACGTTGCATCTGAATTCTGTTTAGAATCTCTATGTCTATAAGACTTAGCATTCTGTCTTTAGACAACAACATAGCGTAGTCATTATCGAGTACACGTCCCACAATCGTAACTTTCACCTTATTGTCGGATAAATCGTAATCGGGCATAGGAAACAAACGTTGCCTTTGTAGATAGAACATTCTTTTGATTCCACTACCTATTGTATCCACCATATAAAGCTCCACCATTGCACCCACTAAAAATTTGTTTCGGTATCTTTCTTCAGGAGCATCGGAGGTAAGCACACTCTTGATGGAATCGGGAATAAAGCTACCTAGATTTGTGAATAGCAGTCTATCTTCTGTTTCTATTACATTAATCATTCCATGGCAAGAGTAGTCTTGATGTGCAATTGCATTATTCAATGCTTCTCGAATGATAAAGGGATCATAGGTATCAAGCTCTTCAGGCATGAGCGATAGTAATTCGGGATTTATATATCTGTATTTCAGATTGCGAATTTTGCCGTATATCCTGTCTACAGCTATCACAAATGGGCAGGTTTCTATTTGAAAATCACGCTCGCTTCCAGCTGCATCCTTTAAAATCCATCTTATTCGCGCCACTGCCGGCGAAATTAGGTGTTCGCTTTCTGGCTTTCCAAGTAGAAGAATAGCAGTATTGGTAATTTGACCTTTAATTGTGATTCTAGCTTTATTCAAGAATGTGGCATCATCCCAACCCTTCATCTCTTCGCGCAAATGTTCATGCTTTCTTGCGAAGAGCTGACGGGCTTTCTCTATGGCTTCTTTATCGAGGTCGTCGATGGTAGCATTCTCTATTATTTGCGCACTCCAATCTACCTGTGATGAATAGATACGACGGAGGTAAGTTGGGAAATCTTTTAATTTTGTCAGGTTACTACCTATTCTCACGTATGCTTCATTTTTAAAATAGGTAGGTTCACCCACAGCCGCTGGAATAACGAACATCACTATATGATTGCCATTATAATCAAATTCTTGTATATCAAATGTCACCTTAGGCGAAAGGTTCTTTCGAAGCCACAATTCATAGTCTTGATTACCCATTTTCTGCTCTGGCATTCTAAGGTTTGTACCTTTCAAATCCCATGTACCATCTTCAATTCCAAGAATAAGATAGCCATATGGTTTATCTTTCAAGCAAGCCGAATTGGAAATTCCAGAAATGTATTCACCAACTCTCTCATATGTAATGCTACTGTGCGATTCGCTGATGTTTGTTTTAAACTCCAGCCATTCGGTTTCACCTGCTTCTTTGCGCTGACGTGCAATGTTAAGCAAACTCTCCAGTAGTTCTATTTGTTCGTCCATTGTTCGCATATTGTATACCTGTCTTACATTTTATTAAGGGCAATATCGTAGAATTGAAGCAATATTTCATCTTCATCACGCAGGTTCTGTGGTATCTTATCTCCAACAAGAACAATTGTCTTGAAGTCTTTGTCGATGTAGCATTGCTTGAAGCCCGCGCGCAAAGCTTCCACACGCGCCTCTTTTATCTTAGCTTTAGGCTTGCTTGCAGCTTCTACATATTTTTTGAACTCTCGCAGCAATGACTTAGTACGCAATGCCTCTTTATCCACATCATCTTGAATATTTGGCAATCTCCATTTGCCATCTTCCATTTCAATGAAATTCTCATCAAGTAATTGTTTAAGTTCTGGCAGAATATCATTCTTACGCAATCCATTTATAGCTTGCATCCATTCTGGCTGTATCTCTTGGTACGTTTTAGAGGTTTCACGCAATTGGTTTTTTAGCCATTGAATTCCGCTTGCTTCATCACTAACAATTATACCTAATGATACGAATTCAGGAGCATTTTTCTTCTTTTCTTCGTATTCTGCAGCTTGAGTCGCTGTAAAGAACATACCGTCACGTTCTATATAACGTTCACGCATTCCTTGTTGGAATTCATGTGCATCCAACGGTACAGGAAAACCTCTTTGCACATAATATGAAATCAATCGGTCGTAAAGGATTCTTTGATCACGTTCAGGCAAGCCAATCATTTTTCCATCTTTAATCAAATAAGTAGCAAGATGCTGAAGGTGCTCATCAATAAAAAACCATGGATCCAATTCCGTATGTTTTCTTTCGATATCTAAAAATTTTTCTGATGATTTGTAGCATGATATAGCTAAGTCTTGCTTTACTGCGGTACTTGTCATATTCGCATTCATACCTCCTTGTTTCTTATCTAGTGCGGCAACATTTGCAATTATAAAACCAGCTTGTTGCAATGAGTTTTGAATACTGTTCCAAACTGAAGCACTTGTATTACTGAACTCTACTGTCATCCATTTTCCTGGTTTTAGAATTCTATAAAACTCCGAGAAGCAACGGGTCATAGATTCTCTATAAGTTTGCTCACTTTTTCCTTGAGTTTCATTTACGATTGCCTCATGTGAATTATTTGTTAGAACACGCAACCATGGCTCTGGCATCGAATTTAATTCTGAGTAGTTTATGTTTGCACCGAATGGAGGGTCTGTAAAAATGTAATCAATACTATTGTCTGCAATATTTAAATTATCTGCTGAAGCAGTATATTGAGCATTAAATCGTCTATTAGGTAGAGATTCTTTTGCTTTAATTATTGATATTAATCTCATATCCAGCATTTCTAAAAGAGAAGCTTCTGTTGGGAAAGGGGGCAATACTAAAGTTAAGTTAAGAACCCCTTGTCCTCTACTATATGGATTTCGTGCTTGGACACGATTCCTCTTACTAATAAGATTTAGTAACGAGGTAAACATAAATCTTAACGCAAAATTAGATTTAGAGGATTCAATCTCAGAATACAATTTTGAGAGTGCTATCAATGTTCGTTTTGTGTAGAATTGGTGGGCATAATATACTTCTCTCGCTTTAGGGTCTCTTGTTTTGAGCCCGTCTGGGAGAGCTTCTATTGGATACCATTTATCTATTTTTGTATCTTCAATTGTTTTAAGAAGTTCAATGTCGTATTCATTTGGACTCCTTTGTATTTTTTCCTTCCCATCTTTTCCTACTACAATAACAGGAACCTGTTTAACTCGTTTATGAGTTCGATTTAGCCCTTCATCAAAATAAGTTTCAGTCGCAAACTTTGCTGTTTTTCTTGATTGAAAACTTCCACATGATGGACAAGGATAAGATTCCAAAGAGGTTACGCGCATATTATCCATAGACACACCATTCTCCCAATAAACATATTCATGTCCACAATTTGGACAAACCATAACATCACTCCATAATACAAAATTTATTCGTCCTGTAGCAAGTCCCTTTGAATTTGTTGTTGTATACATCCATCCACATTCTTTTTCAAGTTTCTTTTTTATTCTAGACACTTCATTTTTGAGGGATTTTGTGTCTAAAGGCATATTAAAGAAATTAGAAATATTAGAAGCATATGGAGATAAATCACCACATATTGCATGACGCAGACCCCAATTAGGTAAGCTTACAAAATTTTCTTTCCACTCAGATTTGATTCTATCTGCTATTTCATCTGTCCCATTTATGCATGAAGCAGAAGCAACTCCTGTCATACCAGTTCCTGCAAAACCATCGAAAATAATATCGCCAGGCTGTGTATAATGAAGAATATATCTCATTATGGCTGGATGTGGTACTTTTGTATGGTATGGATGTGCTGTATAAATGGAATTATTTTTACCCTCACTCACATCGCCAGCAAATGGTTCATCTACATTAAATTTATTTATTCTTTTCCCTTCTTTTTCCAATACAACTTTCTCATTTTCCCATTCCTCGATGAAATCATTTAACCAAGGATTAGGGCAAGCCGTATAGTATGGAGGGTCAGATAGGTTGATAATATCATCATCCTCTCCGATGGGGAACCCTTCTATTTGTTTGAGTTCAGGCAGTTTCTTACGAAGTTCCTCACGAAAGTACTCACGGCGAGCATCTTCACTTTCGAAAATCATACCCAAACATTTAACAGGTTCAATCTGATTATCAGGATTGAATAAATTAGTTGGGTCTAGGCTGTCCATCTCATCTTGCGAGAAAAGAAAGCCATTCTTATCATTATTCATAGTTGGCAGGTTTCTTAATTTAGTATAATACGAATGTTCTCACCTTTTCCACCTGACGTTAGGGAATTAATATAGTTCTTAAACGTCTTAATAGCTTCATCTGGTGTCATTGGTCGATTGAACTGCTTACGAATGTCCTCTTGCGAAATAGTAATGCGCTGAATTCCTTGATGAAGTTTGCACACTATCTCATAAAGACGTTCGGCATTGTTTGGCGCTAGATCTTCACCCTTCGATATATATCTGTCAAGAAGTCCTTTTTGACTATCGTCCAAAATATCTCTATTGGCTTGTAGAAGGCTATCGTTTAAAATAAGCTGCAAAGCATCATCCACATCGTTATAGATAGTATCTAGTTCTTCATTCAAATCTTTTAAATCAGGCAAAGTCTTTCCAATATATTGTTTTGGATTGAATCCAGCATAGGGAGTACTAAGCATATTCTGCAAGATTGGTTCTGTTCCTGTAGTGAGCTGAGCTATTTTTCTCGTCCATTCGGCGTATTTATATGCTACGGATATATAACCATTTTCATAGTCGGAACCACAAACTCTATCGCATACCTTCTTGATATTGCTATTCATCGTTTTGCGCTTCTCTGTGTCCTGCAAACCAGTGATATGGTATTCCTTATATTTCATAATATACCATTTGGCATATTGCTCTTTGAGAGAATCTAATTCTTGACGGTAAGCAATTATTTTGGCATCATTATCCAACTCTATACTATCTACTTTTGCCAATGCTTTATTAACCTCGATAATCATGGCATCATCAGTCATATACTGCATTGCCTGATAAAGGTAATCAATGCGTGGGCGGAATTCTTCTACTAGCTTTGCACCTTTGTTTATTATATTGATAAATGATTTTGATGCGAAAGTCTTTTTCAACTTTTCAGCTGTCCATTCAGCAGGGATATTACGTATTTTAGCAGCGGAGGCATAGTTTGATATTCTATCACAAAGTCCTGTGAGTGCAGCAAGTTGAGATTTCATGCTACCTGCTTCCATCTCACCTATAATCTGAATGTTCTCTAAATTGAGTCCATTATTAATGGTGTTGCAACTCTGCACAGCCCTTGCAGCCAATGCCTTTGCACTTGCTACCAATTGCAGATAAATCTCTGGGTTTTGCAACTGGCTGGTCATATCTTTGCCAGTGATACCTATAAAAAGCTCTCTGACGGCGGCAAGATTCATACCTTTAGGTTGACGGATATGAGAAAAGCTGTAAGCCCCTTCTTTTGCCAAATCAACAATTTGTTGGATATTAGCTGCGTTGATATTTAATCCACCTGGGTAGTTGATTTCTATCTCGCCGAGAGTTACCATTGTTAATAGAACTAAAAATTCCAAGTCCGATTCTAAGCCATAGTCGTTACTTCGCCAATCGTTTTCCCATTCTTTGTAGAAACGATGAAGTATCTCGTCGCGGTTGAGAACTTGTCCTTCACCCTTAGCTTCAAGTTTGTTTTTTATATTTAGAGCATAAATGCTTGATTCTGTACTCAACTGATTATCTTGGAACAATCCCAAACCAGCAAGAATGGCGTCACCATCACGACTACCCATTGAAGGATTTGCTATTCTGCTTCTTGCACTTTTGAGCATGGCATCTCTGTTCGTGCTGGTCATGGCAGAATTGAGCAAAGTAAACTTTGGATAGTCGGGCATTTGGTTGCAGAAATAGTCTTCAAGAATAATAGAAGCTATATTACTCACTACTTGTTCTTTAGAACCACTACGCATCATTTCGGGAGTGATGGTCTGCTTCTCACCCATATATACTACTTCTATACACTGCAAGAAATCGCGCTGGAATACAGGTTTCAGCTTTTCTACATATTTATCTTTATAGTTTTCGTAGAACTTCTTTTGAGAACTGTCCGAACTGGCTATCAAAGCTTCGCTTGCTGCATACAGCTCGATAAGTTCTTTCATCTCGTCGCTTACAGAGTCGAGATGAATATATACACTATCAGGTTCATCGCCATGTTTGATATTTTCCTTATTAAAAATAGGCATGAAGTAAATATAGTAATTTTGCTCTGGATGTGTGGTGCTACGTTCCGATGGATTGCCCATAAAAATATATCCATCGAGCATCACTTTGTGAGAGATCCAAACAATACTGTGACGATAGATTTTAAATTCACGACGGCATTGTTCGGTCTCAATTGGTAAATATTCCACAAGGAAGTTGTAGAAATGACTATCTTTATTGTCCTCACTCATTGTATCAACAAAGGCTTTAATCTTCTGCTCGTAATTTACGCCACCTTCCACACGAATGTGATATTCTTGGTTGGCTGCATTCATTGTAAAATACTGACCATCAGTAGACTGCGTTATCTGACTAGCTGTGACATTAACGGTATCAATAAGAAATTCTCTGTCGATACAAGACGAATCAAAATAGCACAAATCATCAACGAGGCTTTCGGCGTTAGCTCCATTCGTTTTTTCCAGAGAATCCTGCAAAATTTTAACAGCACAAGCATTGGCTATGCGATGAGCCAAAGGTATTTTTTTTGCTCTTGCTCCCGTAAAATTATCATTGATCTTTTGGTGTACTGTTTGCATTATCTCCGTAATACGGCGTATATCGGGGTAGGTCTGCATCTGACTAGATTGCAAATCACTCCAATAACTATCATAGCAGATAAGTCCAGGCTGTGTTTCAGGGATTTCTTCATCGGCAATCTTCTCAAATTTGCTTGAGAGCGTTTTCAATATTTCACGCTGGCTCTTACCTATTTTAATCTGCTGAAAATTATCGAAGAACGAAGGATTGACAGGATAAAGGTTCACATATTCATCAAGGTTTGCATGCATATCCGTAAAGAATTCTGTAAATTTTGACAGGTGCTTTCTGATAACTACCTTTTGATCAGGTGTTTTCTTCAAGATACGCTGTTCTGTAACATATTGCACATCCTGCTTGGTTATTTCAATCTGGCGGTAACGCTGGCTAACTTGATTAAGCATTTGCGATGCAAACTGAAATGCAGGTGCGGTGTAAATTAGCTCCTGAACACCGAAAACCATACGAAATTTGCTGTGATCACATAGTTCTCCTAATGCCTGAATTACAGCTAAGTCACGGTTAAGTTTATCATTTCCACTTCTACCTTTAAGGTACGACAACATTTCGTCGATTACAATCATCAAACCTTTATCTGGATGAGCTTGCTCAAACATTGCCATCATTCGGCTCAGCTTATGCTTATACATATCGGGTTCTTTGTCATCAGCAATAGAATGAGTAATTCCCCATTCTTTGAATTTCAAATCAATCTGATGACAAACAAGATTCCACAATTCATCCGTACTACCCAATTCGAAACGTACAATTTTATACTTTCCAGCGATAACACCAAGCACTTTTGCGGCCTTTTCACTCTTGACCAATCGTAGGTAGTCTACATTTTCAGCAATAAGAGAAATGAGTGACATTAAATGTGACTTACCTGTACCATACGTACCGACTATCTGCAAGCCAAATGTTTCGTAACCTGCTGTATAGTCAAGATTTTTGCATATCTCTGGTATGATTATCTTTTCGTAGGTGTCAGAAAACACATACGAGCTAACTGTATTCTTACGATATTCTTCGTCACTAAGTCGATTAAACTTTACAACTTCGTTGAGTGACTCGAATTGGATAATATCTCTATATTTCATGTTGATGGATTTACTATATTAGTTTATATGATAAGCCCGAAAGCGTAATTGAAGTTGAATCTTCTGGGATAAAGAAATAAAATTTATCATCCTTTATCTCAGCATCTGATTTAATGATGAAGCATTGATTGTGAGAAAAATACTCCAAAATATTGTATAAATCAAACTTTAGTTCTGGCTCAAATAGGATTCCTATATTCTCTAAAGCAATGTAGTCTCCAATAAATTCGTTATATTGGGTTCGATTTAGAATACTATTGCAAAGTAGTTGGTATCCGTTTTCGAAATTATCTTCCTCATTTAGCAATTTAGATAAAATGAGACCAACATTGACGAATCTTATACCGTCAATATCTTCATGGCAGAACACTATTTTATTGCGTGTATTCTGCTTCACATAATTTACTATCTCATTTGTATCGATCATAATTCAAAATGCCATTTAATCTTCATATCGCACTAAATCATTGAGGTCTACTTCAAGAAGACGTGTAATTTTCATCAATGTTTCCAAGTCTGGCTGTGATGTATTTGTACACCACTTTGAAATGGTTCCAGGGTCTTTACCTAACTGCTCAGACAACCATTTATTAGTTCGTTTTTTTTCAGCTAGAACCACCTTTAATCTATTAATATCCTTCTTTGTCATATCAATTATATTGATTACCAGACAAAAATAATATTTTTTTTCAAACGCATATGTGAATCCTGCAATATCTACTTATGATTGGCAATAAATTGAGAATTTTTCAATGAGGTTAGAGTGAAACGTCACCTAATATTGTTTTTTCTAACAACAGAGTATAGAATTTCTTTCTTCACTCTCTGCACTATTCTAAATCCTTTCCCCGATACTCTAGATACGTACATATATCGCTTCAAAAGAGACAAAACGGGTCTAATTATAGTTTGACCCACTGGAGTAAAGTGCGTAATTGTATTAATAACGTATAAGAATAAAATCCTTTTTATATAAAACTATCCCCCAGCCCGGCATTCAATTGAACACCGGGCTGAGGGGATTTTTTACTTCTCTACTACGTGGTATACGGTTCCGGTTTGGGTTCTTTTGGAGGGGATTTGGTGTTTGTGCAGGATGCGGCCG
>CAZOOH010000041.1:0-11409 GCA_964581375.1 uncultured Muribaculaceae bacterium | reverse complement strand
CGGGTTCGAATGTTTCTTATTGTCAGACTACTAGCGACACTCACGAAATTTCGACATCGGTTCCTGAACTATCTGCTTTTCACAAAGTAATTCAACCTATGTGGCACAAGTTATACCCTGCTAAAGATATAGCCGGGCTTAAAGCTTTGGTTCCTCAGATTAAAGGTTATATGGAGAAGATGAACAGTGCAAAATTACCTGGTATTTTAAGAGAAAAAGAGGCTAACTGGAAAGCACAACTTGTAAAATTCAACCAAATGGTAGAAGAGTATTACAAAGCTGCCGATGGAAATGATGACGAAGCGATGCTTAAAGCTGCCGAGAAATTCCACGCCGGTTATGAAGCTATGAACAGAGTAATTAAGCCATTCTTTAAAGAGATGGATGAATATCACGTAACTTTATATGTGATTTATCACAACTATCTTCCTGAGAAGAAATATGACGAAATTGCTGCTGTTATGGATAAATTTATTGCACAAGCCGATCTTGTAGCTAAATATCCTGAAGAGAAACTTATTAAAAGATTAAAAGATAAAACTCCTAAGTTCTACGAAGTATCTAAGAATTTAAATGATGCAACTGTAGCATTAAAAGAGGTACTTGCAGGAAACGATGCAAAGAAAAAAGATGCTGCTGTTGAAAAAGTTCACAATATCTACCAAAAACTGGAAGCTGTGTTTGAATAATCAATAGATCTCCCACTTCTCTACATCACCTTTTACGATGTTAAAAAGTGGGTGGATTTCTACAAAAGTCATCTGCTTAAAGACTTCATACCTCTCGGGGTCCCTTTTTTGAAGTTTGTTAAGCAGATGTTTTTTTTCGTATTCAACCTGCCCGTCTGTAACTGATATTGATTGCTTTGAAAAACTCCAGTCGATTTTTTGCCGGTCGAAATTGTATCCTCTGTTCCGGGCTTCGGAAAAAACTTCCGATAGATAATAATTTATATTATTCAGAGGATCTGAAGACTCTTTAAACCGTAATAATTGCGGGTGATTTTTATACCCTTTTGTGTTTCCTTCAAGAACATTTTTGGCCAACAGAGTTTCTCTCCATAATGCGACTAAGCCTTTTGTATCTAACTGTCTAGGATGTATTGTCCAGATTCTCATTTCAATTTATTTGTTGTAGATTTTCTTTAATGAACTTTCAAGAGTGGGGTAGTTGAAACAAAATCCGGCACTAATAATTTTCTCATTTGAGATTCTACTCCCTTCAAGCAAAATAACCGACATCTGCCCAAATACTGTTCTCATTACAATCTTTGGAATATTGGGGAGAATTAGCGGCTTGTTAAGAACTTTTGCCAAAATCTGGTAAAAATGTTTAGCCTGAATTTGCTCGGGTGCAACGGCATTATAGACTCCGGATATTGATTTGTTTTCAATTGCATAAATAAACAATCTGCACAAATCGTCAATATCTATCCAGTTAATGTATTGTTTTCCGTTTCCGGGAGAGGACCCCAGGCCTGCTTTTACGGGAAGGGACATTTTTGTTAAGGCGCCTCCGTTGTTACTCAAAACTACACCCAACCTCAGAGATACTGTACGAATGCCTGACTTTTTGAATTGGCCGGCTGCCTCCTCCCATTTAACACAAACTTCGGAAAGAAAGTCATTGCCGGGTAAATCGGTTTCGTTGAAAAATTTTTCGGATGTTACAGCGCCGTAATATCCCGTTGCTGAGGCCGATATAAACCCTGATAATTTGGGATTTATCTCTGAAACCTTTTTATAAAGGAAATTGGTACTTATAACTCTGCTGTCAATTATCTCTTGTTTTCTTGTCGAAGACCATCTTTTTCCGGAAATATTCTCTCCGGCCAGATTGATAATGTAGTCGGTGTTTTCAATAATATGATTGTCCAGCTCGTTATTATACGGGTTCCAGTGAAAAACCGGAACTCTGCCCTCCCTGCTCGCCCCTCTCGATAAAATCGATACATCATATCCCGATGAGAGTAGCATTTCGGAAAGATGTTTCCCGAGGAATCCGTTGCCGCCTGCAATAAGTACTCTTTTCATTAATATAGAATTGAATGTTAAAACTCAAATGATAATCCGATTGTCGGAAGAATTGTGCCTGATGAACTTTTGATGTACTTCATTACATATGTTTGTTCCGAAAGCGGTGCAGATGGGTTTGATATGTTTCCTGTACTTAAAAGTATGTCGGGATTCACATATTTGTTATTCAAGATGTTCTGGATGTCAATATATAGTTTAAAGGCAAACTTATTTTTGTAAAACTCTTTATCTATTCTCAAATCTAACTGACTGAACGCAGGTAAATTCAAAGAGTTGTATTGAGTATAGTCAAGATACGGTTTCCCCGAAGCATTCCAGGCCTGCACTAAAGAAGATTTTGCGACATCGTAAGGTGTATAAGGAGTTCCTCCTGCGTATCGGTATTTTATGCCAATAAAGTAGTTTCTCGGCAATTTATAACCGGACGACAAAGTCAAAAGAAATCCGTTGTCCCATGTTTGCGGAATCCATTTGTTATTCGAAGGCGATTGGTATAGACTGCGGAATATTGTAGTTGTTCCAATGAGATTAAATTTATCCGATATAAAAACTCTTGAAGAAAATTCCAATCCATATGATTTACCCTTCAGTATGGATTCTGTTAATTCGTTACCTACAATACCGTAAACAGTTCCTTTGCCCAAAAGCGGAATTTGGTCTGCAACAGAGATGGGAATATTGAAGTACCTTTTGTAAAAGCCCTCCAGAGTAAATTGGGTATTCTCTCCCGGTTTATACTCAATACCGGATACGAAATGTGTTGCTCCTATATATTTAAGATCTTTGTTTGCCAATGTACCCGCCGGGTAGCTGTAACCCATTGCCGTATAAGGTGGCAACTGAAAGTATCTGCCGACAGAACCGCTTATACTGAATTCTTTATTTATTGCATAGGACAACGACACCCTTGGTGAGATGGTTTTAAGCATGCCGGACATCTCTTTAGAAAAGTTATTGCCATCGGCTCTAAGTGCAAGAGTAGCCGAGAATTTATTGTTGGCAGATGTGTAGTTTCCCGAAGCAAAGAGTCCATATTTAACTATGTTCAAATTTGTGTTATAGTTAATAGTGACAGGATTTTGCGTAAATATTTTTTGATATGTACTGTTTGAATAGAAAGGCAGCTCGACCCCAAATCCGCTTATGATTCTGAACTTTTTAACTGTAATTATGTTTTCGGTTCTGAACTTTGTTTCGCTTTCGACCGATGAGTATTTGAGGGTTAGGTTTGATTCGTTAGAATTGTCATTCCCGAAATATTTTGTGTTTCTGTTTTTCAAATAGCTCTGACTTAACACAATATTTGTGTACCCGAGTTTGCCGTAATAACGATATTGTGCTCCAAGGGTGAAGACCTCTTGTTGAATTACCGGCAAATACGACAAGATATATTCGTTTTCTTCAATGCCTCCGGTATCTTCGTTTAATCTCATATTATCGAGCGCACCCAACCCAATTATTGTTAATTCGTGTTTGCTGTCAAAACGTGTTTTAATCTTGAATTGGGCATCTGTAAAGGTTGGTAAAAATGGTAAATTGAGAGCTTTAAACAGTAACTGAAGGTATGATGTTCTGGCCGAAAACAGAAAACTTGTGTTGTCGGAAATATGACCGTTTGCGCTGATTCCTGCTTCAGATGCACCAACCGTAAATTTGTACCTGTTTTTAACAGGGTCTCCGTCTTTTAATCTGATATCTAGAACTGAGCTCAGTGCATTTGCTTTATTGACAGGGAAAGATCCTGCATAAAAATCGGCATCTCTGACAAAATTTGCGTCAATAATTCCTACAACTCCGCCGGAAGAGCCCTGGGTACTAAAGTGATTAATTGTCGGAATCTCAATACCATCGAGGTAGAATCTGTTTTCGGATGGAGCTCCCCCTCTTACAAGTATATCATTTCTTTCGCCCGATCCTGTTACGTTTGCTACTCCTGGGAGTGAATTTAAAACCTTAGATATATCTCTGTTTGAACCAGGATTTCTTTCTATCTCCTGAATTCCTATACTTTTTTGCGAAAGAGGACTCTCTTTTATTTTTTTAAAAGGATCTGCTTTCGGTTTTACTGTTATCTCTTTAAGACTTAAACTCTCCTCTTCGAGTTCTATAACAATATATTCCCCTTTTAGAGAGAGCATGAATTCGTATGACAGATACTCTTTGTAACCAAGAAGATTAACCTTAACTCTGTAAGCTCCACCGGGAATTCCGGCTAATTGAAATTTGCCCGAATTGTCGGAAGTCGTGTAAAATTTATTGTTCCATACCGATATTACTGCCGACGGAATCGGTTCTCTGCTTGTTTTATCGATAACTACCCCTTGTATTACATAGCCTTTTGACTGGATATTGTCTGAAGGTAATTCTACCCCCTTGATTGATGAGTTTAATTGAAAAATTATTGAAAATATAAATAATAAAAGTATTTTTTTCGAAGCCATATAGTTTTAATTTGGTCAATATAACAATTGATTTTTAAATTTGTTTAATAAGTTAAGCCACACAAATTTCATTAATGCTAACAACACAAATTGAATACAAAGAGTTAGAAATTGACTACAATTCAATTGTCGATAAACTTAATATCGAAAAGGGAGAGCCGGCTCTGTATTTAAGGCAGATATTTGAAGAGGTTGTATTGGAAATTACAAGTATTTGTAAGCCATCATACACATATTGTTGTTATCCGGCCAAGATTATTTCAAAAAATGAGATAACAGTGGGAGATTGCGTTTTTAAAACAGGTCCTGTTATTACAAAACTTGCCAACGGGGCAACATCTGCATTAGTATTTGCTGCAACTTCGGGAAATGAATTTGAGACGTATCTGCGCTCATTAAAAGGGGAACATATAAAGGAGTTTTTTGCAGATGCAATAGGCAGTGAAATTCCGGAAGCTATAATCGGATTTATGTTGGCTAAGTTGTTCCAAGGAGGAAAGAGAGAGGGCAGATACCACTCTTTATCGTTCAGTCCGGGGTATTGCGGCTGGAGTGTTGCCGAACAAAAGATGTTGTTTTCATTGTTACCGGAAAAACCTTCGGGAATCTTGCTGAATGAATCGTCGCTTATGACTCCTTTGAAATCGGTAACAGGCTTTATTTTCGAGGGATATGAGATGTTTCCGGATAAGTATTTTTGCGATAATTGTAAAAATTTAAGTTGTATAATTTCAAAAAAATAGATTAATTTTGAATTATACTTTATTTTAATTGCATTATACTTAAATTATGAAACTTTCTGGCTGCAAGATTGTAGGCTTATTTGTTGCCTGCATTACAATTCTCTCTTGTGAAAAATCAAATTCCGGAAGTGAAACTCCAAAAGTTCTTCCTACTGTTACCAGTGCATCTGTCTCAAATTTGACTAACACAACTCTCACATTCGGGGGAGATGTTACCAATGTGGGTGACTCTCCCGTAATCTCTAAAGGTGTTTGCTGGGGATTAAGTTCGAATCCAAAAATCACTGACAATAAATGTGAAGGCGGATCAGGTACGGGATCATTTAGTTGTAACGTAACCGGACTTACACCAAGGAGCACATACCACATTAGATCTTTTGCAACAAACTCTTCGGGAACTTCTTACGGGTACGATGTTTCGTTTACTACTTTAGATAACGATATGCTGCCAGTCTCTGTTGCTCCTTTGTTGACAAAAAACTGGACTGTTTTTACCTGGCCATATAATATATATTATCCTGCTTATAACGGCACAAACGCTGTAAACGGGAAGTTAGCCGCCCCATGCGGTCCCACGACATTATCAAGAGTCCTTGCATATTGGAACGGCAGGATTACCGCTACAGGCACAATTGACGCTAATACTACAACTAATGATTGCCACTTTACTATTAAACTGGATACTGTTGCGATAAATTATAATAATCTGCCGGCAACACTTTCGGCTTCTTCAAGCCCTGCTGAGTACAGAGATGTTGCAAAATTGTTTTTAGTTGCAGGAGCTGTAAGTCTTACAAATTTTATTGATGTGGGAACTCCCGGAGATCTAATAATTGATGGATTTAAAAAGTATTTTAATGTGAGTAGTAATGTTCATTTTATTAAACGATGGGATTACTCTAAAAGCCAGTGGATAAAATTGCTTAAAACCGAACTTGCTGCCGGACGTCCTCTTATGATTGCGGCGAGAACTCTTGCTTCTCCCGATCCCGGTCAACCCGGAAGTGTTGCCGGCCACTGGTTTAACATTGAGGGATACAATGAACAGGATCAGTTCTATATTAACTACAATTATTCCGGAGCGGGATTCAAAGGCTATTTTGATGTAGATAGTTTCGGGGAATACTGTAAAGCCGGTCTTGTTGTTGCAGGATTTGAACCTAAATAAAATAAGGGGTTTTATACTTTCGGAAAATCAAATTTTGTATATATTTGGGTATAATATTATATCCAAATGGGGTCTTTCGTTGGGAAAAACTTAGTCAAACAAGCTTTTAGCTTAGAAAAATCGGAAAAAACACCTTGGGTGCCCTTTGTAGGGGTGCATGCTGCTAAGCTATTGGGAGTAGATTCTATAAAATATCTGCAATCAAAAGAGTTAATTGTACAAGGGGTTGAGAATGCAATAAAGTTGTATAAAGCCGACGGAATTCCTGTCGTTTTCGATTTGCAGCTTGAGGCTGAGGCTTTAGGATGTGATCTTTTATGGGCAAATGAGAATCCTCCTTCGGTATCTTCTCACCCTTTGGCTAATGGTGTTGCGCTTGAAGATTTAGAGTTTCCCGGGAATACCGGCAGAATTGCTGTTGTGATGGATGCCGCCATGGAGTTGACTTCACGTAACCCCGATATCTGCTTTTATGGTCTCATAACTGGGCCATTTACACTTGCTCTTCATTTAATGGGAACAGATGTTTTTATGCAGATGTTTACTAATCCCGATGGGCTCAACAATGTCATGAGATTCTGTACAGAGGTTTGTGAAAAAATGGCAGAATTATATAAACAATCGGGAGTGGATGTTATTGCGGTTGTTGACCCAATGACAAGCCAAATAGGACCTGAACAGTTTGTTGAGTTTGTTTCGCCTTATGCAACCCGAATTTTTGAATTCATAAAAGGGCAAGATCTTCTCTCTTCTTTTTTTGTTTGCGGTCAGGCTCAGCATAATATAGAGGTTATGTGTGATTGTTTGCCCGACAATATTTCCATTGACGAAAATATTCCTTTGGATTATGTGAGAGATATTTGCTTGCCGAGAAAAATTAGTTTTGGAGGAAATCTGAAATTGACTGTCACTCTTTTGCTCGGGAATGAAATCGATTGTGAAAAGGATGCTGTTGATTGTATTATAACAGGAGGTAATAAGGGTTTTATTCTTGCTCCGGGATGTGATTTGCCGTATGATACAAAAACGGAGAATTTGCTTGCAATTGCAAATATTATTACTGACAATTACAGGCAAGATGTTGTCAAATCGATAAAAGCCAATGTGCCTGCTTTTGAACCTCTCGATTTAGTTGAATATGCTGCAGGGGCTAAAGTCAAAATTGATATTATTACTCTTGACTCTTCGTCTTGTGCTCCGTGTCAATATATGGTGAGTGCTGTAAAAAATGCTGTTCAAGGTTTGGAGGAGAGTGTTCAGGTTGCCGAATATAAGATTAAAACGGCAGAGGGTGTTCTAAAAATGATGCAATTGGGAGTTGGAAATATCCCGACTATCTGCATTGACGGAAAAGCCGTATTTATTTCGAATATTCCTCCGGTTGGCGAAATTAAGAGAGCAATAATCAATCGAATTAATGAGAAAAACTAAACTACTGGTTGTTACGGGTTTTTTGGGGAGCGGGAAAACGAGTTTTCTTAAGTTCTTGCTTGAAAAATATTCCGATAACCAAAAAATTGCAGTAATTCAGAATGAGTTTTCGGGCTTGAATATCGATGCAGTTGAGCTTAAAAATACTAAGTGGAAGTTTGAACTTGTCGAAATTAACAACGGTTCGGTTTTTTGTGTTTGTCAATTCTCAAATTTTAGGGAGCAACTAAGTTTGCTCCATAATGATTATAATCCCGATCTTGTTGTTTTGGAGGCGACCGGGCTGGCTGATCCTCTTGCAATTGGAACAATTTTTAATAATAATCCTGAATATTACTTGTATAAAATTGTCACTATTGTAGATGCTCTTAATTATATGGTTGCAAGTAAGGCTGTTATGGCGGTTAATAATCAAATAAGGGTTGCCGATGTTATTTTAATTAACAAATGTGATCTTGTTATTGATTCAGAAATTGATGTAATAAAGTCTAAGTTAAATGAACTTAACCCGAGTGCGCTTATTGTTGAATCGAATTACTCTGAATATCGGGAGTTCAATTTGGATGAGGAGAGTGAATCTGCAATTAAGAGTGATGGTGAGTTGTCTCAGCCGAATCCTGATATTGTTTCTGAAGTGTACAGAGAGAGTCGGGCTTTTACTGTTGAGGAACTTGAAGGCTTTATTAAAAATCTGCCTTCACAATTGATAAGAATGAAGGGTTTTATAAAGTTGGAGGGAGGGAGGTCTTGCTCTGTTCAGTTTGTTTCCGGGCAATTGGATGTTAAAATGAATGATAATCCGGTTTCGAGAACGGAGTTAATTAAAATTTCTTACAGATAATCACAAAAATTTAAAGATATGAGCGAAATTTTAGAGAGAATCTCTTATTGTATTCAAAAGGGTAAAGTGGATGCCAAGATGGCTTTCCCTCCTGAATTAAAAGGTCAACCGGGGGTTGAGGAGCTTACCTTGCAGGCTCTTGAGGAGGGGTGTTCTGCAAATGATATTCTCACAGGCGCAATGATTCCGGGAATGGGTATTGTCGGTGATTTATTCCGCGAAAAAAAACTGTTTGTCCCGCAGGTTTTAATGTCGGCAATGGCAATGAAGGCGGCTATGAAACACCTCAAGCCCTATTTTACGTCGGGAGAGATTAAACAGAAGGGTACTTTTGTAATCGGCACGGTAGCAGGGGATCTGCACGATATTGGAAAGAATCTTGTTTCTATGATGATAGAGGGAGCGGGATGGAGAGTTATTGATTTAGGAACCGATGTTAAAACCGATAAATTCATTGATGCAATTGAATGTAATCCTGACTGCATAATCGGAATGTCAGCTCTTTTAACAACAACCATGTCCGAAATGGAAAAGTCTGTTAAAGCAATAAGAGAGTTGTACCCGCATCAACATATCCTTGTTGGGGGAGCACCTCTGAGTACTCAGTTTGCAAATAGTATCGGAGCCAGTCTTTTTGCCCCTAATCCACAGATAGCCGTTGAATATATAAACTCAATTTAATTTTCAATTATGAATTATACTTCGAGAGAGAGGGTAAATATTGCAATGAATATGCAAAAGCCCGACAGAGTTCCTCTTATGTGCCAGTTTAGTATTGGCTCTATGATGCAGCAGCTTAAGCCTTCTCCTGCTAAGTTTTGGTATGACGGTAAGGTGTTTGCAGATGGTCTTATCGAGCTTTGCGAGAGATTCGGTTTTGACGGCATTCTGGTGAGCCTTCACGGTCACTCTCCTGAATGGGGAAAAGATATTCTCGAAATTCGCACACCCGTTGAAGGAAGAGAGGAGCTGATCTATTCCGACAGAACGGAGTTTCATACCTGGACCGATTTGCCGATGGTAAAATATCACAATAAGCAGGAGCAAAAGTTCATTTCCGACGTTGATGTGAACAGAGAGGTCCCTTCTGTAATTGATTATATTCCAGTTTCTCAAGATCTCTATTTTAAACTGGATAAAGATCACATGTTCGATATATTTGAATACTTGAGAAGTAAGGTTGGCGATAAGTACTCTATTCATGGTGAGTTGACTTCGCCATTCGACTATTTCCTTGATTTTATGGGCTATGAAAACGCGTTGGTGTCATTAATAATTGATCCAGAAAAGTGTAAGGAGATTCTGCAAAAGTTTACTGACGGGGTATGTAATTTAGCTGCCGGAATGTGCAAATCGGATATTGATGCTGTAAAAATTTCGTCGCCGTTTGCGGGAATGGGGTTTATTTCGCCGGAGCATTATGAAGAGTTTGTGTTGCCGTACGAAAGTCAGTTTATTAAGATTATTAAGGATGCCGGTAAAAAGGTTTATATTCATACCTGCGGTCATATTGGGGACCGTTTGGAACTTATGAAGGAGAGCGGCGCGAGCGGGCTTGAATGTCTGGACCCTGAGCCTGTAGGAAACGTAGATTTGGCAGATGCTTTCAGTCGCATTGGTAATGATATGTTTATAAAGGGAAATATTGATTCCGTTAATACACTGCTCTATGCCGATGACGAAAAAGCTGCGGAAGATGTGAAAAATATTATTGAAACCGGAAAAAACGGGAAAGGCTTTATCTTGAGCACAGCTTGTTCGATTGCTCCTATGGTAAGTAGCTCCAGAATATCTATGTTGAGAAGAATGATTGATGAATTCGGTAGGTATAGTTAATATTATATAGAGTTTTAAGATTACTTGCAGTGTTTAATTTTTGTTAAGTTTGTTGCTGATTTACATGTAAATGATTCTTTATAGTTATATTTGGAAAAGCTAAAAATATAATTATGAAAAGACTTACCATTTTTACTTGTGCAGTATTAATTTTAATTTCTCCAGCCTTGCAGGCACAAATCAATGTCGGCAAAATTCTGAAGAATGTAAAGAAGAACACGGAAAACAAGATTGAACGTAAGATTGAGAAAAAACTCAATAATGGAGTTGATACTTTGTTGGAGGGAACGGAAAAGGGTATAAAAAATACTATTAACGGAACTCCAAAAAAGGAGGAGAGTGCAACATCTAAAAAGGATGCAGCATCTGCACAAAAAAACAGTGTAATTCCAAAACAGGACTCTATTGCTAAAAAGCCTTTATTGCAATGGAGTAAATTCGATTTTGTACCGGGTACCGAAGTTATTTTTGAAGATGATTTCGCTAATGAACAAAACGGGGAGTTTCCTTCTAAATGGGATCTGTTTCAAGGTACATTTGAAAATGCAGTTTTTGACGGGTTTAATGTTGTTTATTGCATTAATTGTAATATGAATGGTGGCGGAGGAATTGTGCCAATGCTTAAAAATTCAAAGAGCGATTATCTGCCAGAAGAGTTTACTGTGGAATTTGATGCCTATTTTGACAACAAAAATGAAGGATCGTATATGATCTATTTTTTAGACTACAAGAATCAAAAAAACTTGGATAAATCTTATCCTAATGGCGATAAATGGGTGAGGTTTTATAAAAACAGCGTAGATGCAAAAGGCGTCGACAAAAATTATTATCCGGGATTTAAATTCGGAGTAAATGATGCTTCGGCAAAATGGAGGCACTTTTCAGTGTCATTCAACAAAAGAGCGCTAAAAGT